>CALXMJ010000058.1 GCA_944389445.1 uncultured Victivallales bacterium
CATTCGCTGATATCGTAATAGGAATATGGTAATGAGTATTGTCTTTGATTTCAAACACTATTTCCACAAATGGATAAATAGAGTTGATTTTCTGGTCTCTGAAATAATTTCCAGTTTCAAATCTCAGTTTATAGATTCCGCTGTTGGATTTGCCAGAGGGAAGAAAATTACTGATTCTGCCGTTGCGATCCGTCACCCCCTTCGCGATGCGAGTCCACGAAATTCCATCGGCGTCCTGCCGGAAGAGAATAATAGGCACTCCTGGGGCAGGAGTGCCCAGGTTGACATCCAGTATATGGGTACTCAGTTGATATTTCTCCACAGGAGTCAACTTAGAGGCCGCAAATGTACAGAAACAGATCCCTGCAATGCAGGTGGCTAGAATAAGATGTTTTCGCATTGTTATCCTCCAGTGTTTTGTTCCCGCCAGATTCTCTCCCTGTTTTTCATGGCAGATTCTGTCTTGCAGGCGTTTTTGTTATGGAATTCCGATTTCCTGGAGGACGAAGACCCTGTTTGAACTGTCAGATGGCCTTATTTCATCCATTCCAGATTTTATTCTCGAAAGTCCAAGATCCCAGAACAATGTATCTGCATTTTTTTTAAATTCAATACTGAACAAAAAAATTCATTTGAAAATGCAGAATATACCGTAATGAGAAGGAGGATACTTGATCGTCAGTATATCTTTGTGGAAGATTTCTATAAGGTGCAGACAATGTTCTCCCAAAGGAATAATTATAGAGATTTTATTAGAGTTTGTTCCTCTATTGCATCTATGATCATAACAAGCAAAATAAATTCAGCGAATATAATATCTAATTTGTCATAACAAGTAAAAATTTTGCAAAAGTGCTTGATTCGCAAAAAAAACGTTCGAGCGTATTCCTTCGCTTATAAAGTCTCTTGTTATATTCCAAAGTGTATTTTCTATTCCACTTCGGAGGAATAACTGTAACATATCCACGATTGATTTCTAAAAGATGTGTTTTATCCCTTCATAAGCTTGATCCATAATCAGATAGCGATGAGTTTTTGCATGAGAAGTAAGGCTTAACAAACAATCTTCGTCCTCCTGCTTCATCACTGGCATTCCGACTTGAAAGAGAGAATGAAACAGGCATAAGGTCAGATGCGGAGCCCATATAAATTATTGTTGAAAGTCCTCTTTGGGAACGTTTAATTAATTTTGTTTCTCATTTTTTGTACCTGTTTCATGAATGAAGATGTTCTTTAATGCTTGTGCTGCTGAGGATCTCAGCTTTCTATTTGAGTTTAATGATATTTTCCCGTTGCAATTCTTCAAAAAACGTTGAAGAACTCCATTTTTGTTCCAGCGATTTATTCGAATATAAACGGTATGCCAATTTTCATAACTTTTCGACAATGCTTCCATTTACAGCCGTTTCCTGTGACATACAAGATCGCATTCTCCACTTCGAGACAGCTCATGTTCCCATTCCCGCGTTAGCAAGGCAAATATTTTTTGATTTTCTCCTATTGTTCTTTCGTGATTTTCATGTAGGCAATATCGTAGCAATACAGAAAAAGCCAATAGTGTGAACAGAATCTAACTTGGTCGTTTGATTCCGTCAGAGCTGGCAGTTTTATTCTTTGGAAGATGGGAGCCGTAAGAAGAATTCTGGAGATTTCTTCTTCTCTTTTTTCATTTTTTTAACTTGAATCAGACCCGTTTTTGCGCTATTGTACAGCTTGAATTTAACAGGAGATTTTTTCCATGGCCGGATATGAAGCAGTCATCGGTTTGGAAGTGCATGTTCAGGTGAAAACAGCTTCCAAAATGTTTTGCAAGTGCCCGAATCAATACGGAGCGGAACCCAATACAAACGTCTGTCCCGTCTGCATGGGGCATCCCGGCGTGCTGCCGACCCCCAATCGGGAAGCGATCCGAAAAACCGTCGCCGCGGGTTTGATGACCGCCTGCCGCATCCCGAACAAAAGCAAGTTCGACCGCAAAAGCTATTTCTATCCAGACATGCCGAAAAATTATCAGCTGACACAATACGACATGCCCTTCTGTCTCGCTGGAAAAATCCATATCTGCGGCAAAGGCTTTTCCGGCGAGGAAATGGCGGATAAATATATCGGATTGACCCGGATCCATCTCGAAGAGGATGTGGCGAAGTCGGTCCACTTCGGCGACTGCACCGGAGTCGATTTCAACCGGGCGGGCGTCCCTCTGATGGAAATCGTCAGCGAACCCGATATGAGAAGCGCCGACGAAGCTTACGCCTATCTCACCGCACTCAAACAGATCATGCAGTACGGCGATATCGGCGACTGCGATATGGAAAAAGGACAGATGCGCTGCGACGTCAACATCTCCCTCCGGCACAAAGGCGATGAGAAATTCGGCACAAAAGTCGAACTTAAAAATCTGAACAGTTTCAGCGCGGTCCACCGGGCGATCAACTATGAGATCAAACGTCAGATCGTCATGCTGGAATCCGGCGAGGAGATCGAACAGGAAACACGCGGCTGGAATGACGACACACGCGAATCCTATCTCATGCGCGGCAAGGAAAATGCCAACGACTACCGCTACTTTCCCGAACCGGACCTGATGCCGGTCTTCCTGACCGACGAGCAGATCGATGCCGTACGACGCGCTCTCCCCGAACTCCCGGAACAGAAACGCGAACGTTATGTCAGGGAGTATTCTCTCACGCCCTATGACGCTCATGTGCTCACTCTGGATAAAAACTTCGCCGACTACTTCGAAGCCGCGGCAAAAGTCTCCAAAGCTCCGAAACTCGTGGCAAACTGGATCATCGGTGATTTCATGCGCCTCCTCGGAGAATCAAAAACCGAACTTGCCGACTGCAAAATCCGTCCGGAATCCCTCGCCGCAATGGTCGACCTGATCCAGTCCGGAGCCATCAACGGGAAAATCGCAAAAACCGTCTTCGAGGAAATGTTCCGGACCGGAAAGGAGCCCGGAGCCATCGTCAAGGAAAAAGGACTCGTGCAGGTTTCCGATGAATCCGCAATCACCGGCTTCGTCGATCAGGTCATCGCCGCGAATCCCAATCAGGTCCAGCAGTACAGGGACGGAAAAACCGCCGTCATTCAATATCTCGTCGGACAGGTCATGAAGGCCAGCCGCGGAAAGGCGAATCCGCAGATGGTCTTGAAACTTCTGACGGAGAAACTTTCCTCTTGAAACACCGGAACGGGAAAATCCCGTTCCTTGCCTCCGTTCTCCCGGCAAGCCGGCAACGGAAAACACGCTGATCCGGAAATCAAATCCGGTATCAGCGGTGCGGTTCCCGCAATCCGCATCCCATTGGAAAAGGGATGATTTCTGCATACAGACGGTCTCCCTTTTCTCTCATTATTTCCATCCCGAACGCAGGGCATCCTTATGCACGCATTGGAACCGGCCGTCCCGGACAAGAAAAAGGATTCCGTGCCTAAAGACCCGCGGCAAAATGGAACCATTCCGGTCAAATGCTCTGTCATCGGCGATTTTCCAACGGCTTCCTTCTTGAAAAAACGTTCTTCTTGAATATGGACAAGCAAATCTCCGGTACACCTCTGTCATGGAGCTGGAATGTAAATAAGACCAATCCTGCCGCTCTCATTCCCAATGCCATCCCTCTGAAACGCATCTTCCGGAAAACACGGAAAAAAAATCAAAAGGAGGATTTGAAAAAATACAATAATATTGTATAATTAAAGAAAAGAGACAAAAACGCGATGGAGGAAACAGCATGCAGAAACACACGGAAAATCCCCTTGTCCCGATGGGAGCGCTGACCGGGAAACCCGGCAGGAAAATGATTTCTGAAACCCTGACCGCCCTGAAAGAAGTCGGCATCACACAATATCTGATTTACCCGCGCTCGGGCTGCGAGCTGGAATACCTCGGCGAGGAATGGTTCGAGACCTGCCGCATCTTCTTTGAGGAGGGAGAACGGCTCGGTTTCACCTCCTTCTGGCTCTACGATGAATTCAACTGGCCCAGCGGACAGTGCGGCGGAAAAATCATGAAGGAAAATCCCGATTATGCACTGCGCTATCTGCAGGTTCTGGAAGAGAACGGAACATACACAGTCCGAGAAGGGAGAAATCCGGCCCGTCCGAATGTTCTGAATCCGGAAGCCGCGCGTTCATTTCTCCGTTCCACGCATGAAAAGTATGCGGAACACTTCGGCCATCTCTTCGGCGGACTGATCAAAGGGATTTTCAGCGACGAACCCTCCTTTCTCTATGTCTGGCACGGCGAGACGCCGAAAGAGGAACGTCTCCGCATCGCCTGCTATCCCGGTTTGCAGGAAGAATACAGAAAACTGACGGGGAACGATCTGGAAAAGGATCTGGTCTTCTGCCTGAAAAATCATTGCGATCCCTTCTGGCAGCCGATTGTCCGGAAACTTCTTGGAGAACAGTTCCGGAAAGCGTTCATGCAGCCGGTCCGTGACTGGTGTTCCGCGCACAATCTGCTCTTCACCGGGCACCTGATGGACGAGAGCTCTCCCGCCGGA
Organism: uncultured Victivallales bacterium; assembly: GCA_944389445.1. Taxonomy (GTDB): domain Bacteria; phylum Verrucomicrobiota; class Lentisphaeria; order Victivallales; family UBA1829; genus UBA1829. The sequence continues at coordinate 4,509 of CALXMJ010000058.1, forward strand.
GCCCTGCGTGCCAGCGGCCGTCCCCTGGAAATTACAGACACCTTCTCCCTGCCCGGAATGGATGAAATTTTCACCCGCCGCCGTATGGAAGACACCGAATGGCTCACACTGGGCACGGTGGAGCACGGAATTCGCAGAAACGGAAACGGGGGACTTGCGGAACTCTTCGCGCTCGGCCCCTGCGATATGCCGCTCGGACGCATGAAAAAAATGATCCGCACCGTCTCCATGTTCGGTGTCGATCACTATGTCCTTGCCGTCGCGCAGCTCGACATGCGCGGGAACGTGGAAAAGAGCCAGTATTTCAATCCCTATTCGCGGACACAGCCATGGTTTCACGCACTGAAACTCCTCGGGGAAGATGCCCGCTCCGCCGCACGGACCGCAAAGAAAACATTCCTGCCTGAAATTCAGATCCGGTACCCGTCCACGGAACGCCCTCTCAACGAACTGCTGATCCGTCTGACCGCCGCGCAGAGACAGTGGGCTCTCATCGGAGAAGAGGAAGCGGCAAGCGCTCCATTCGTCCTCCGTCTGGAATCAAACAGTCTCGTCGAAGAGAATTCCCGGAAATCCTGGAATCAGATGGAACAGTTTATCCGCGATCTGGAAAAAACAGCCTCCCTTCAAACTTTTGTCACGGAACAGAACGGCTCTCCTGTAAACGACATACTCTTGCGGAATTATGCGGACGGTTCCACGGAACTTGTCAATTTCGGAGAATCTGCGGAAAAGAGATCACTTCTCCTCCACCGCAACAGACAAAAGATCCCGTTTCTCCTCGAATCCGACGGAACCCGTTCCTTCCCCGGATGGATTGTCAAGACGGATCAGCCGAATCTGAAACGGCTCTCTTTTGAAAACGGGCTCTGCCGTCTCACTCTGAAAGAAGCGCTTTCCGGAGTGACTCTCGTCCTCCGCTCCTACGGCGGGCGGGCAGAGCTCCGCATGGATGGCTCCTCCGTCACTGCGGAAAAAGAGTGCAGTTCTCTCCCGCAGGGCTTCCGGGAACTCTGCCGGGAAACAGAAGCGTTCGATCTCCCCGCCGGGGAACATGTGTTCGAACTGACCTCGGATGTTCCGGATTATCCCTATCTGCCAGCGGCATTTCTTGCAGGTGAATTTGCCGTCTCCGGCAATATGCTCTCGAAGTATGCGGACGACGGAAACGGACTCGAGAATTATATCGGCGGACTGATTCAGACCGGAACGGTGGAGCTTCCGGCTGATGTGCAGCTTCTGCGAATCGAAACCGACAATCTCGACACGGAAGTTTTTTTCGACGGGGAAAGTCTCGGCGAACGTGCCTGGGCCCCCTTTGCCTGGCGGATTCCCGAACGGTTCGCGGGACGCACCGTTTCCGTGAAAATCGTCCGCTGCACCTCCTGCGCTCCGATGTTCGGAACAGCATGTTTCGATCCTGATCCGAACGGACCGAACGGATGGCTGGTGCAGCATCGTCCACAGGGCGGAGTCGCGCATCCCGTCGCGGAAGTGATTCTGGAATAAAACAGACGGAACCGGACGCATCGGAGAAAAAGCCCTTCCTCCGATGCGCTCCGGCTGCTTTACAGAGTCTTATTTCTGCGCGGTCCTGGAGATGACGTCGTTCTGCATTCCCTCGCTCAGACGCACAAAGTAGCCGGAAAATCCGCTGACGCGGACCCGCAGATTCCCATGTTTTTCCGGCTCTCTCTGCGCCTCTTCCAGTTCTTCCCGTCCGACATAGTTCAGCTGAAGATGGAGCCCGCCCATGCGGAAATACGTTTCGAGCAGACGGACCGTTTTGTCGAAGACAGGATCTTCCATCAGTTTCGGATCAAGCGTCAGATTGAAAACATGACTCCCGTTCATCACGCCCGAAGGCGCCATTTTCGCCACGGAAGCCAGTACCGCGGTCATTCCCTCCCGATCATGTCCGCCGATCGGCGTGGAACCGAAGTGCAGCATTTCTCCTGCGTGGCGTCCGTCCGGAGTCGCTCCGGTCAGCTTGCCGAACCAGGCGTGATGCGGATTGTAGCCTGCCAGATTGCCGAACAGAATCGGGATTCCGAAGAGATCGCGCCTGCCCCGGGCAAACGCCGCAATGCTCTCGCTCAGACGCAATGCGATCTCATTGGACATCTCGTCGTCATTGCCGAAAAAGCGTCCTTCTTTCTGAATGCGCGCCCGGAGGGATTCCGCCCCCTGCCAGTCGCGGTCGAGGATCTCCGCAAGTTCCCGCATGGAAACGGCTTTTTCCTCAAAGACAAACTGGCGGATCACCGTCAGCGAATCGATCAGCGTAACATATCCCATCAGGGTGGGGGAGACGCTGACCGATTTCGAGCCGCCGCGATTACAGGCTTCCGCGCGTTCGATACAGCCGTCGATGAAAATGGAACTCAGCACATCGACATCCTGCGAGCGATAGATATTGAACTCATTCAGACGGTCGATGATTCGAGTCAGAACCATGTTCAGCTCCTCTTCGAATACAGCGTAGAATTCCTCGAAACTGTGCGCTTCGCAGATCTCGCTCCTGCGTCTGGCGAATGTTTCGGTCAGGGAACGGATGATGTTCCCTTTGCATCCGGTGAGGTCGATTGTTCCTTCAAATGTCGGTTCGTTGCATCCGTTCATGACATAGCGGCAGGCCTTTTCAAACGGAAGTCCGGAGAACTCCATGTACGTTTTAATCCGCGGCTCGTCATTGACAATGGCAATCCGTTTGAACTTGTCATGCCGTTCGCAGTCCAGAACAAAGCGGAGGGTCTCGAACGGGGTCTTCCGAGTCCAGCGGAACGAGACCTGCGGACGGTACAGCGGCAGTTTCATCATCGACTCCAGAATCAGGTGGGAAAGATCGCAGAAGCCGTCCGAATGATCCGCCAGATACCCGCCGACGGCAAAATGCGACTCTCCCCCCTTGTCGCTGTTCCCGCTCGCGGGCGGAGTAAAGCCGTTGACCATGACGAACAGTTCCTGAAGCCACTCTCCGGCGGATTCTCTTGTCAGAGTCCCATCCTTGAGCCCCTGCTCATAGAATGGACGCAGATAGCGGTCGGCGAGTCCGAGACTGTCCGGCAGAAAGTGGAAGCAGAAATAGACGCTCTGGACCGCTTCGGCAAAATCCCGTGCGGGAAATTCCGGGACGTGCCGCAGACGTCCCGCCATGGCAAGGAGTTCCGCCTTCCGAAGAGGATCCGCAGTCTGTTCCGCCTTGTTCCTCGCTTCGGCGGCGCATCGGTGCGCCCACTGGATGATCCCGTGGCAAACACGTTCCATGGAAGCAAGATAGATCAGATGATCTGTCTGCCCGAGATACCGCATCCGCGCCTCGGCGATCTCCCGGAGAAACTGCCGGATGCCCCCGGTCAGGATCTTTCCGTAATCCGGATTGGAGTGCTGCCATTCAAAACAGGTAAGATTGTCATCCGTTTTCAGATAGAAACGCGAAAGAAGCCGGCGGAAATGAGTGAATCCGCATCGCTGGAAAATATTGCCCGGAACGGGACAGGAATAAAAACGGAAGCGTCCCGCCATCCGGTCATCGTCGTCGATCCGAACCGTCTGCGCCTCCAGATACCGGCAGAGATATTTTGCATTCCGTGCCGCGGCAGGCATGGAATCGTCCGCCGGGTCGCACTCGATTTCAACACACGGAGGGTAGATATCCTCCGTACAGCTTCGTTCCGCCATTCTCAAAAGACGTTTCATTTCCACGCACTCCCGTTTTGTTTTGCTTTTCCGGTTTGCATTCTTCCGAAACGCAGATTATCTTATATGGATTTCTGACTTTAATATAGCTTTTTTTATAAGGATTGAAATATGTTTTTTTGAGAAAGGCTTATGATTTTATGGCAGAATTTCAGAGCTGGCCGCTGCTGCGGGATTTCAACACGTTCCTGCATCTCAACGTGTTTCATGTGGTAAAAGGGCATTTCTCTTATGACCGGATCAATGAGTTTCCGTTCAATGTCCTGTCCGTCCGCGTCACGGAACCGGGAGAAGAGAATTTTTTCGAGAACACGGAGACCGGGGAAGTGATCCCACGGGATCTGGAGTCCATCTGCCTGATTCCGAGCCACACCCGTGTGCGGTACAAAATCAACGACGACCATACCTTCATCGCCATCCACTTCAATCTGACGTTTCTCTCCGGAGACGACCTTTTCCGCGAAACTGCGACCCTGTTTTCCTGGAAGGATCCGGAACTCCGCCGCAGCCTGATCGAACTTCTGAAACCGGAAAACGACTCGCTCCGCGGAATCTGCCGTCTCAAGGCTCTGATCTTTGATATCTGCTGCCGCCGGCTCCCGGAAATGGACGAAAGAAAACTCCGGATACAGGAACAGTGGCTTCCCGCGATCCGGTACATGCAGTCGCATCTTCATGCCGCGCTCGGCGTGGAAGAGATCGCAACCGCCTGCGGAATGCGGAGCGATGTCTTCTCCCGAAAATTCAAACAGGATATGGGAATCGCTCCGAAACGATTTCTTGAAAACCAGTTATCCCGGAAACTCTCGGAAGAGATTGTTTCCTCGGGACTCTCCATCAAGGAACTCTCCGGGAAGTACCGTTTCTGCTCGGAATTCTACTTTTCCAACTTTTTCAAACGGATGACTGGCATCTCTCCGCAGGAGTTCCGGCGGAAATTCGGTTTGAACGTAATCCGGTTTTGAATCCACCGGATACCCTGAAACGCACGTTTTCCCAGGCAAGTTTCGCCCTCGTTTCCCAGGAACAAACCGGACGAAAAATCGCGAAACAGGAAACTTCCGGAGGTTTTTCAGGAAGAAATTCCATTCCCGACTTGCCGAAAAGAGTTTGCGGATGTATAATATGATATTATGAAAAACTCACTCGGCAAAACATTTTTGATTCTGTCCGCAGCGACACTTCTGCCGCTGCTCTCCTCGTGCGCCCTTGTGGACCGGGATAAATCCATTCTCTCGCCTTCCATGTGGAGCGTCATCGACACCAACCGGGAAAACCTGGCGAAACTCCGTGTCGGCATGACGAAAGAGGAAGTCCGTAAGATTATGGGAGAACCGATGAGCAAAGAGGTCTACAACACCTCGAACCACTGGTTCTACTACACCCGGACCCGCTGGAGCGACGGAATGGCAACCCGCGACGAATGCACACCGCTGGTCTTCGATGAATTCGGCATCCTGCGCGGCTGGGGAACCGTTTTCTACAAGGACAACTACAATCTCACCGCCTGGTCGGAACAATCGGTGGAAAAGGTTCTGGAATGAATCTGATCCTGGCATCCGCATCCCCGCGCCGAAGGGAACTGCTCGCCTCGCTGGGAATTCCGTTCACGGTCAGGACGTCCTCCGCCGAAGAACTCAGGAACGGCCCCTGGATGATGCTCGCTCTGGAAAATGCGCTCCGGAAAGCCGAAGAGGCTGCGGCTCGCTTCCCGGAGGATCTGGTCATCGGCGCGGATACCGTGATTGAATTCGAAAACCGTATCCTCGGCAAGCCGGAAAATCTGGATGACGCCTTCCGGATGCTCTCCCTGTTCTCCGGCAGAACCCATTCCGTTACAACCGGCTGCGCCATCCGCTGTCTGTCGCGCAATATCCGGATCCGTTTTGCGGAGATCTCCCGCGTCACATTCAAACGGCTTGATCCGGAAACGATCCGGAGCTATCTCTCCCTTGTCCCGGTTCTTGACAAGGCGGGAGCCTATGCCATTCAGGATCATGGAGAGATGCTGGTTGAATCCCTGGAAGGCAGTCTGGACAATGTAATCGGCTTCCCGACGGAACGTTTCCGTCTGCCGCTGAAATTTCTTTTGAACTAATTTCCCGCTCCGGCTTTTTCCGGAAGAGTTCCCGTCACACAGAGCATCCCGGTTGCGGAATCGGAGTGGCACTCCACATTGACGAATCCCGCGCCGGAAAAAAACGCGGAAAGCTCCTCCGCGGAATAGACCGTCATGCCGCGGATGTGATCCGTATATTTTTTTGCGGCCGCCTTGTCCGCCGAATCGCAGCAGACGGCAAACATGCCGCCCGGCTTCAGCACCCGCGCCACCTCGCGGACATCCTTTGCCGGGTCCGGCCAGAAATAGATCGTCTCCGACGCCGTGACCAGATCGAAAAACGCATCTTCAAACGGGAGCGAGGAGACAGATCCCTCCACGATCTCCACCTGCCCGCGCTTCACCGCCCGGTGATTGAACGAACGCGATTTTTTCACGGAAAGCGGCGAGTAATCCACTCCATAGAAATGCGATTCCGGAGCTCGTTTCAGCATGGAGGCAATAAAAAATCCGCCCCCGCATCCGACATCCAGTACACGTCCTTTTTCCGGCAGTTTCAAAAACGGCATCGAAAACTCCTGAAGTGGCCGATGGTGACGGTTCATTTTCCAGAAGACAAGAAAACTCCCCGGATACACTCCGGGCCGCGCAAAGTTCTGTTTCCATTCCCAATACATTTCCGCTCTCCGGTTGCTATGCTTTTTCCCGGAAACATACAACGGACCGACGGTTTTGTCAACCGCCGGTCCGAAGGGAAAACCGAACTTACTTTTCAGTCTTTTCTTTCCGAAGCCGTCGAGGAACTGATTTCCAGCGCCTCGCGGATGCGCGCCCCGGAAACAGGCAGCTTGCGGAGGAACGCATCCCTGTCACACAGAGAGAGGGGACGGTGTCCGAGCCAGTCGACCACGTTCTGGAGGAACTGAAGATTGTCTGCGCTTTCGACCCGGACGGGCGCCAGCCAGAGACTGTCTCCCGCCACCACCACGCGTCCTTTTCCGAACTCGCCCGCCGCAACCACCGGCTGCGACTTCTGCCGGAGATCATCCGGAGCCGAACGAACCACCGCACGCCATCCCGGATCATTCAGACGGAATGCCGAAGTCACAAAGAACTGCAAAGACTTCACATTCGAATTCAGCGGATGATCCGTCAGATCAGTCGCCCTGATCTGAAGCGGATCGCCGAAACCGCAGGAGCGCGGATTTTCGCAGATGCTCTCCTGTACGATCTTGAACTCAGGAGAGAGAATCCGCGAAAGAAGAATGCTCCGGTTGGAATTCGGACGATAGGGATTCGACGAACAGAGCAGCAGAAGCGATCCGCCTTCCTTGATATAGTTTTTCAGCATCGCGGGGAATCCGCTGTTGACAAGACGGCTGTAGATCAGAGCGCACTCCTCCGCCAGAACCACCATGGAACACTCGCGAAGCTTTTCCGGAGTCAGCTGGCGCGGGGAAAGGCTGATTGGAGCAAATCCCTGCTGCCGAAGCATCTGCGACAGAACGGGGAAGTAGTCGATTCCAAAATCCTTGTCCTCGCTGTCGAGAGCGGTCAGGAAAAGCACTTTCCGTTCTGCGGAGTCTGCCGGATTTTTTGCAAGAGTCTTCACATCGTCCAGCAGTTTGAGACGTTTCGGGGAAGGCGCGGAAATCTTCATCGGAGACTGATCCGCCCGTTCGAAGAGCAGCACCACCGGAGACTGCGATTCCAATGTGACGGACATCCCCTCTTTCAGAATCTTTTCCGCGCCGTCGAGAGCTCGGTTTCCGCCGCGCGCCCACTCCTTCAGATTCCGCATCCGCAGAGAATGACGCAGAAACGCTTTGTCCGCAACTTTGACCGTAACTTTCCTTGTCGTTCCGCCCCAGTTGGTCAGATAGAGCAGGAAACGGTCCGGTGTACCGGCCAGTTTCGTTTCCAGATATGGAAATTCCCCGTTATCCCGGCAGAGAACTTCAACCGGTCTGGAAAGTCCCGCTTCGGAACCGAGTTTCGAGATCAGGGAACTTGCCGCCAGGAGATCGAGACGCGCCGCCACATAGCAGATGCGTCCGGCGCCGACTTTTTTCATCGTGACCGCAGGAGAGCCGTCGGAATACGAACCGATCGCCTCCGCGCCGTCGAGAGCGATCTTCTCTCCATGCCGACCGCAGTAATCCCCTTTTTCCAGAGGGAACTCCCTGCCGTTGAGACGCAGTTTCCATCCGGCGGAAACCGCTCCGGAAGCCGGACGGACCCCGGCGAACTGCTCCGCCGGAAGCCGACGGTATCCGTCATCGCTCCAGATCAGGGAATCGAAAGTGACAACAGCGGTTGCCCCCTTGCGGACCATCGCCTCCACCTTCTCCCAGACCCCCTTCCGGACCAGCGAGGCATACGGGAGGACGATCAGGCTGTAGCGGTCGTCTTTCTGTTCTGCCAAAGTGCGGCAGCTCAGGGTATCCGTCGGAAACCCGGAAAAAAGCATCGCACTGAAATAGCTCATGTAATCCCGGTAGTTCTGCGCCGAACTGTTGAGCATTCCTCGGAAACTTTCAAACGGATAGAGAATCGCCGCCTTTCCGCCGGGTCCCGCGGAAGCAAGCGCCAGAGGAGCGCCAGCCTCGATCTCGGCCTTGACTTCCGGCATGAAATAATGCACGTTGCTGTCCCAGTGCCAGACCGTGTTCCCGGAAACGCCGTGGAAAACGTTCGACCAGAACATCTGCCGGTAATTCTCCTCCCCGAACGGTTTATTTTCGCTGATCATGCGGTCGGAAAGAAGATAGAGATAGGAGCGCAGGCCTTCACTGTAAAAGCGGGTACCGTCGACGACCACAGTCAGGATGTTCTCCTTTCCGTAGTTCAGAAGCCCGCCGACATCAAACTGGTATTTGGTATCCCATCCGGCGACATTTCCGATCTTCTTCCCGTTCAGCCAGAACTCACCCTTCTGCGCAACGCCTTTCCCATGAATGAGATAACGCACTGTGCTGTCCAGAAAACTCTGCCGGACCACACCGGACGGCATGAAGAATCTGAAGCGGTAGCATCCCCATCCCTTTTTCCCTTTGAATTCCGGGGTTTCATCCCAGGCTCCGGGAACAGGGATCTTCTTCCAGGAGGAGTCGTCGAAATCGACGGAGAACCATTCGGCGGGAATCTTGTCCCGTGCGGAGACAAGCTGGAACTTCGCCATGCCGTGGAACTTGCCGAAACAGTTTTCCTCCATCGCCTTAGCGGAACTGCCGGAAGCCGCCACGGTCGTCACGATATTCTCCGTGTTGAGGATCGGACGGTTGATGTTGTGCGAAAGAAAATCATGATAGAGCACGGAGTCCAGAATGCTCAGGAGAACACTGGAGGAATCCGCGGGCCGTCCGCCGTAGTAGAAAAAGCGGTAGCCGGTATGGCAGAAATAGATGTCGTTCACCTGCGCCGCCAGTTCCGGATCGACCGCCGCATAACCGTCGAAATAATGGCTCTGCATCCGGCTGTCGTAGGTAAAGGGGGCATCCCCGAAATTTTTCCGGAGAAGAGCCTTTACCTTTGCGGCTCCGGAAGCGAAATCGCCGCGCAGGAACTCCAGCCAGTCGTAGTAGTTTCCCGGACGGCTGCTGTAAATGTGATTCAACACGGCCAGACGGGCACTCCAGTCCATCGCCAGCTTGAGTTCCTTCAGATGGGTCGGCGCGACCTCGTCCCAGGTTTTGAAGGAGGTGCCCCAGACCGCGTTCGCTTTTTCCAGAGTCCCGTATTTTGCACGGGCAAATGCGGAAAATGCCTTCAGCGGACGTTCATGGGTCGGAGTATAACCGGGCTCCCGCAGGATCTCATACGCCAGCAGAGGAATCCCGCCGAAATAAGACCGGTCGTTTTCAAAAGTGCTCTCATAGAGTTTTCCGGCGGTGGCGGAGTGCATGTCCAGACTCATGGAGTGGTTGCCCGTAATATAGAACTCTCCGATCTCCGGATGGTTCTTCCGGAGCGGATAGAACGGGGAGTACTCATACGACTGCGCAATGCACAGCTGCGGCAGCATGCCATTGCGGAGGACCTCCGTCATGTAACTGAATACATACGAACGGTTTTCAAAACCGATCTCCACCTGTTTCCGGGGGTTTTCCACTGCGCGGATGCCGTCTCCGTGATGCACAGCGATATAGTCGTATCCGAGGAGGCCGCGCAGCCAGAGCGAATTAACCGTCCATTCCGAACAGAGCGTCCCGAGATAATAATGAATCTTTCCGTTTTTACGGAGGAAACGTCCATCGGCCTTCAGCCGGTAGGGGGCATCGGGAATGAGGCGGGCCTTGGAAGGCGGCGTCACCCGTGCCGGCGGAGGATTGATCTGCACTTCCCGACGCACTTCCGCCTTCGGAACAGCCGTTCCCTTCAACTGAAGGGCAACGGAAGCAACACTCAGCTTCACCGAACCGGGCCAGTACATGATGACGACCCCCGCATAGGTTTTTTCCGCAAGAAGCTCTTTGGAAAGAGTCCATTCCCGAGTCACGCTTTTCCAGTCCGTGCTTTTCGGCAGAACGTAATCCAGTTTGATTCCGCTGCCCGCCGAAGTCCGTCTCAGCACCATTTCCTTTTTCTCATTGAGCTGGAAAAAGCGGATCTGCATCATTCCGCCGCCGCGGTAGCGGACCGTCAGGCGGATTTTCCTAGGACCGTCCTGGGGCAGAGCAATCAGGCTGTTTTCCGCCTGCATCACCCCTTTTGCCGGTGCGTTGAAGGAAAAATTCAGTGTTCCTTTCCCTTCGGAATCCTTCCGCCATTCGACGGAACCTTTCGCTCCGTCGAAAAAGCCGGGATTCCAGTTCGAAGCGACCGTTCCGCTTCCTTGCGCGAACGATCCGTTCTTCACGAGATTTCCGCCCCAGTCCCCCTCGGCTCCCCGGCAGGACAAGCCAGCCAGAAGCAATCCGGAAAAACAGAGGCAACGCAGTATATTCATAGGATCAATTCTCCTCGATCATAACCATTTTTCCTGTCGGACGGCATCAGCACGTCCGTTCTCCGGTTTTTACGGCTGAGCGGGCTTTGCCGCGGGAGCCGTCTTTGCCGCGGGAGCTGCCGGAAGTTTGTTGAACTGCAATGAGATGGAGGAGACCTTCAATTCCGTTTTGCTCGCCCAGGACATGATAACGACATTCGCGAAAAGATTCTGCGCAAGGCGTTCTTTGGAGAGGGTCCATTCCGAAACGGTCTTATTCCAGTCCTTTCCCGGTTTGAGGTTCTGTTCCAGCTTGACCGGACTTCCATCCGCCCGCTTGAGCCAGACAAGTCCTTTTCCCTTCTCCACGGAGAAGAAGCGGATCTGAATGAGTCCGCCGCCGTTATGTTCGGTCACAAGACGGATCCGGCGCGGACCGTTCACCGGCAGACGGAACGGCTTGCTCTCCACCTGAATCAGCCCTTTCGCCGGAGCGGTAAATTTCAGGGCCAGCGCATTCGGATGCGCGGCATCCCCGGTGCTGATCCGCTGAACGGAACCTTTTGCCCCGTCAAAGAATCCGGCATTCCATCCCGCGGCAGTCGCACCGCCCTGCGCGAAATTACCATTTTCAACCAGGGAATTTTCCCAGGAAACCTGCGCCGCCTGAACGGAGAAAGCCAGCGCACCGGCAAGAAACATTCTTTTGCAAATACTCATTTTTTTATTCCTTTCTGTTGCAGATCGTGATTATCGGAACGTTGCGGTATGCATTATCTTATTCGGGAAACGGAACTGGAAGGCGTTTCCGCCCACGCAGAGGACCCAGGTCATCAACGTGCCGTGCGGAGCGGAAATATCATTGCCGATGCCAATGGAATTCACATTCACAGCGTTGATGAATGGCGCAGGCACTTCCTGACGGGTGGGGCCGCCCTCGCGTTCCGTCAGATACATGGTCGCGGAAGGCCGCTGAACACGGGTGATCTTCGAAATCCAGCCGATCTCATTGCCGAAACACATGGGGTTGTATACCGCATAGCCGCAGGAATTCCGGGGATGAAAATCCGGATAATAGGCATCCTTCACAACCGCACGCGACGGACAGTGAAAAACCGGTCCGCCCATCTTGCTTGACCATCCCATATAGTTCCCCAGTTTGCATTCCCATGTCTCCTTGTAACGGAATGATGCCTGATCATAGATTGCCGGTGAATACGGCATGCAGTCCTGATTGTCTCCGGTGTACTGCTGCAATGCAATCCCGCAGCTGCGCAGATTTCCGCCGCAGGCAATCGCCTGCCCCTTAGCTTTCGCGCTGTTCAGGCAGGAAGCAGCAATGCCGCGAGAATTGCGATGATCGCAATCGTAATGAGAAGCTCTATCAGTGTGAACTTTGAAACATCCGAAAGACGTTTTACCTTCATTTTAATCTCCTTTTTTTTATGCGTGGCGCATCCCTTTGAGGTGCATCTCGTCTTTTTCAGTTCTTTCCCAATGATTCAGCGGCAATCCATGAATTCCGGATGCCGGAGCATATACTCGAACATCATTTTTATCCCATATCCGCTCCCGGGTTATGGAGAATCGGAGGAGGAGGAACACAGCCGCAGGAGCGGCCCGGAATGAAAACAGGAGGCAGCAGGACACAGTCCTTTTCCGTCGCGCTTCTGTTTTTCAGAGTGTTCAGGAGACTGAGCAGGCGGTCTGCCATGCCGTGAAGATCGTGACGGACCCCGGTCAGCCGGACGGGAGCAAGCTCCTGCACCCAGGGAAGCTCGCCGAACATGAAAACAGCAATATCCGACGGAATCTTAAGCCCCCGTTCGCGAATAACATCCAGCGCTCCGAGAATGGCGCGATCCCCCGAGACAGCCAGAGCATCCATGTCCGGACATTCTTCGAAAAGCTTCCGTGCCGCAATTTTCGCGTCGTTGAAACAGAAGGGTTCCGCCTCTCCGAGCAGGCGTGAATCGAATTCCATTCCGTATTCACGGATGACTTCCTTATACGCATCCACCACCAGATAATGTTTCGAAAAGGCGGATGTTCCATTGATCATGCCGATCCTCCGGTATCCGTGTTCGGCCAAGTGGCGGATGCCGATGCGGACCTCTTCCGCATCGTCATTGCCGACACAGGCAACC
>CALXMJ010000059.1 GCA_944389445.1 uncultured Victivallales bacterium
CGGAGTGGTAATATAGCCGTTCATGCCGTAGTGCATCCGGGTACTCTTCACAGGCTGCTGGGCGGGACAATAGAACTCCTTGTATTTCCAGGAATCGTGATTGTACTTGAGCGGCTTCTGCAGAAGCGGAAGAAAGAAATCCTGCCATTTGGCATAGGCCACGGTTCCGCAGGTAGCCTCATAAGGTGGCGTAAACTGATTGTTGGAATCCGCATAGATGGAGAAGAGAATCCCCATCTGCTTGAGATTGGCGGTACAGCTGATGTCCATAGCTTTGCGGCGCCCCTGCTGAAGAACGGGCAGGAGCAGACTCGCCAGAATGGCAATGATTGCGATTGTCACCAGGAGTTCTATGAGAGTGAATTGACGCTTTGTCTTGTTCATAATTTTTCCTCCTTCAGTTGCATGTTTCCTTATTTTGCCGATATTTGATTTTCCTGAGAACGTCCCTTTTGACTCCTTTTTTGGAGCGGTTATTTTGATTTTTATTGCTTTCCAGCCGCGGCACGCATGCAGACGGAATTTTCAGTTGCCCTCCCCTGAATTTGCTTTTTCAGTTCCAGATGCTATTGTTACCGGAAAACGAAAGTGCAGGAGTTTTCCGCGGTTATGAAGAAATTTATCTTCGATTCTCTTGTGGCAAAACTTTCCACCGATTATTTTCTGGAAAAGCAGAGCAGCGGGCAGACCGTGACATGGAATACGGACGCCACAGCGGCAATGCTTCTCTGGCCGGATTTCATCGCTCATTCGGTCTGGCGCAGAAACAATTTCTGGAAACATGAGAACTATTTTCTGTTCGCCGTGGAGATCATTGTGGAGGGAGAACTTCTTATAATCTCCAGAGAAAAGAAAACGCTTCTCAAACCGGGGGACGCGTATCTGATTCCACGCGGAGAAGACAGCGTCCTGCGAAGCGGTCCGGGCGGATTCTGCCGGAAGTTCTCGATCGGGTTCCGCGGAGCGATTCTGCCGCATCTGCTGTCTCTGAACGGACTTGTTCAGAGACAGTGTCTTCATCTTTCTCAACCGGAAACGGTCCTGCAGCGTCTTTTTGAGTTGAGGAATCTGCTTCTCCACAAGGATCCGGACACCCGGATTCATATTCAGGGACTCTGTTTCGAGTTTCTGAGCGAACTTTCGGGAATCGTCTCCCCCGGCGAGCCGGACAACGGAACTGCCTGCGGAGATCTCCGGCTCCAGGAGGCGGTGAATCTGCTTGGCAGCAACATCACCAACCCCCTCCGGCTTTCCGTGCTTGCCGAAACGCTGAACCTGAGCCCTTCGACTCTGAACCGACTTTTCCGCAGACATTTCGGCAAGTCGCCGAAGCAGTATTTTCTGGAATTGAAACTCCAGACCGCCGCGGATCTGCTGGCGTCCTCCACGCTGACCATCAAACAGATCGCCGTACAGACCGGGTTCCGGAATCAGCTTCATTTCAGCAAAATGTTCAAACATGTGCACGGTCTTTCTCCTTCGGCATACCGGAAATCCGTTCAACGCTGAATCCGGTAATAGAGAACCCCATCCGGATACAGGGCATTATTCAGGACAAAATCCAGGGAACCGTTTCTTCCGGTGAATGAAACCGGTCCCAGCTCTTTCCCATCGGAAGCAAGCGCGGTGATCTTCAGATTCGCGACCGGACCGTCAAGTTTCAGATTGACCTTCGGAGACGCGATCCGGATCAACTGCTGCCGATAGCTTGTCGCCGGCTGCTGTTCCCGCATCGACGGAGAGTCGAACCGGGTGTTCCGGTTGAGGGAATTCGTCAGATGAATGATCAGAAGATCGCGGCTTTCCGCAATATTTTTTCCGTCCATGGAGAAGAATGCGATCGTCTGCGGCGTTTTCGTTTCGGCAACAGCGACCCGGTTGCCTTTCATGGAGCCCTGATCCAGCGAGAAGACCTCCGCCCGCGGGGTCACAACAGAAAGCGTTCCGCGGCGGATGTCGTGGGTGATTTCGCCGGTTGAGCTGCGTGCGATTCCCCGCGTCCGCATCTCGTTGTAAAGACTATTCAGTTTTTTCGTCGGGAAGGGATTTTTACTGCGGATTTCCTTGTTGGAAAGAACGGTCACTCCGGGAACCCGCGTTCCATCGATCACGGAACCGGTACGGACCAGAGCGGCAAACGACTCAATCTCCATGGGGGGATTCTGGGCGGAAGCCTTCCGGTAGTCCGCGGGAACCCGGTAAGCCACCGCTTCCTCCGCCGGAGCGACATCGCCGCGGCGGAACAGCAGCATCGTGATGCGGTCCGTGGCATGCGCGAGCGGATCGTTGGCGGAATCGAAGGTGGAGTGTCCAGTATTCCAGATGGCGATATGTCTGGCATGAGCCCAGGAATACTGGAACAGGCCGTCCCAGTCCTGAAGCGCGAGATACGCCCCCATAATAGGACCGCCGTAGGCGCGGAAACGGTTCGGAACACAGAATTTCCATTCCGTGGAAAGGACCGGTTTTCCGTAAAGACGCGCACGGGAGAGGTCATGAACGATCGGCAGGAAGGTCGCTTTCAGCGGATTCAGCTGCATCGTATGGGTTCCTTTCCCGAACCCGTATTTGGATTTCGGATGATCGAAATAACCGTGCGCGTCCGCGAGATCAAAATAACGGGCCTTGAAATGCGCCAGCGGATAGCTGGAGGTTTCCATATTGCAGTCGGTAATGAGGGTCTTCATCTTCAGTTCGTTGCGGAGGAAGTCCCTCTGTTCCCGGATGTTTTTCTCCTGAAGCGTGAACAGATAGGTACAGAATGCCGGATTGTCGGTGGTGAGCTCGTGCGATGCCGGGACAATTTTGTTTGCCTTCAGCCAGGGATCGAAATTCAGCATATAGAGACTCTGAAGTTTTGCGAAATCATCCCAGCGGTGGTCGATGTTGTTTTCGTTCAGGAACTGGACGAACGCGAAGGCCGGTTCTTCCGTCCATGTCAATCCGGTGTAGGGATTCCGATGAGTCAGCCAGTTTTTCGTGAAGGCCTTCCAGTTTTCCATAGCCGCTTCAGAAAGCGGAAGCAGCGTCTTCATCTGCGCCTTCGATTTCTGCTGAAGATCGGCTTCCGGAATCTTGTCGCCGGGGCGGGTATTGCGGAAGCAGTAGATGTCCGCGGTGAAATAGATGCCGTTCTTCTTCAGCTCATAGACGAAATACTCCAGAAGATCCAGCTGCTTCATATCGATCTCGGTACTTGTCCGGGCTTTTTTCTGAATGAGGGCCTCGTCATAACGATGGAAACGGACCATATTGTATCCGAGAGTGGCAAGGCGTCTGGCGATGGTCTTTGCTTCGCCCTTCGTGGGGAAGCAGACCCCGCTGCAAAGATTCGCTCCGACGATCCGGAACCGTTTCGACGGCTCTTTCTCAAAGGCAAGCTGTCCTTTCGCATTGACAATCATCCGACCGAACTTTCCCGCCGGCGCGTGGTTTTGTCCGGAGAAATCCAGAAAGGAACCTTTTACAATATCCTTCTGGAAGGTGAAATTGGCCCATTCCTTCCCCTCTTTGACATAGAAGGTTTCCGGAAGGTCCCGCTCCGGAATCAGACGGTTCAGAAGGCTGACGGCTAGAATTCCCCAGTGACGGCTGTTCTCGCCCGCTCTCAGTTTGAGAGAAACCGCTCCGGCTTTCAACGGGAACTGGGACATTCCGAACGCATAGAAATCGCTGTCGCTGATTCCGCTCCACACCAGGCGGAAATTGGAAACTGGATCGCAGTTTTTCCACGGGCCCGCGTTTTTCCCCGATTCAATCGGAAAGGTCTCCTCTTTTCCATCCTGATAGACAATGGCGAGAGTTCCGATCTCCGTTTTCTTATATCCCGGATCCACCCCGTGGACCAGCACAAGAGCCTTTGCGTCCTTTTGCGTAAACGGAATCGTCACTTCTCCGGAGGGAAAGAGAGCGCTGCCGGCCTTCTTCGGGAAGCAGAAGGAAAGAGAATTATGAAAATTCTGATAGGAAAAATTTCCCGCCGGAATTTTTTTGATGGCTTCCGGCAGCTTTCCGTTCAAAAAGGAATCCAGCGGAACCGGAGTGAATTCCGGCGCCGATTCCCGGATATCCAGCACAAGGCGCGATCCGTTTTTTTCCGGCTGGATTTCCAGAAGATAGCTTCCGCCCAGACTGTATTCCGTGTAGAAACGCTGATCCTGAAGAGTAATGCGCATATCCCCGTTCATATTCAGGCGGCGGCCCCAGAACAGGGGAATGCTGATGGACTTCGCCTTGAGGTTCCGGAAAAAGTCTTTCTTATCCCTCGGGAACTCCTGAGAGATGTTGACGGTTTTCCCATCCACAAGCAGAAGACGGTCGCTGGGTTCCAGCTGGCATCTGATCACAGGATTTTTTCCGGTCTGCACA
>CALXMJ010000060.1 GCA_944389445.1 uncultured Victivallales bacterium
GAATGGATTTGAAGCTGATCAGCTGAAAATCCAGAAAACCGGTATCCACATGATCCACTGCATCGAAGGTTCCATCCGGAGCAACGTCCCCCGGCCCATTCACGCCTCCGATCTCAAATGTGGAAAAACAGAGAGTAAAAAGGAAGAACAACGTTCCTCCAATCGCTGCGCACCAGTAGAGTGTCATGGCGGTTCCGCCGGCTAGAAAATTTCCGATTCCCGTAACCAGTTGCTCCAACATAGCTCTTCCTCCTTTTTCTGTTGTTTAGCGATCAATGCCGGAACATGAAGTAGACCGCCCCCGTCAGACAGAGCCCGGCCCAGATGTAGTCCAGCTTGAATCCTTCCTTCATGTAGATCAGCGAAAACGGCACGAAAACTGACAGCGTAATCACTTCCTGCATGATCTTCAGCTGCGCCAGCGTCAAGCCGCCCGCATAGCCGATGCGGTTCGCCGGCACCTGAATCAAATACTCGAACAGAGCGATTCCCCAGCTCACCAGCGCGGCAAGATACCACGCTTTCCCCGACATGTTTTTCAGGTGCCCGTACCACGCAAACGTCATGAACAAATTCGACGCCACAAGCAGAAGTATTGTTTTAACTATAACAGGCATGGCTATTTTTTCAACCCCTTTTTATCCAATAAATCCAAACTGATCAGCAAATCCGCGGCTCTGGAGAGACAGCGGTCGCCCGAAGAAGAAAACTGCTCCGCACGGACCTTGTCATACGAAGCCTGCGGTCCGGCGGGAATCGCTATCTGCGGCAAAAGCCTGGCATAGCGGACATTTTCCGCACCCTTCGGCGGAACCGGAACCAGCCATTTCCGGGAAGAAACCGTCACTGTTTTTCTGAAATACGGCTTTCCAGCGGTCGGTTCGCCGATCCGGATTCCCTTCCGGGAAGCCGTCAGCATGGAGGCGAGTATTTCCGATGCACCCCGCGTTTCAGGCCCCGTCAATATCGCGGTGTGCGGTCCCCTCGCCGCACGACTCTCCGCAAGGAAACGGGAGAGACGATACGCCAGCTCTCCGCCGTTCCCCGAAGAACAGGACCGTAAATCAAGGATGATCCCCTTCCCCTCCGCCTTCAACAGATGAAGCAGTTCAGAGACATCCTGTTCCCTCCCGATCGTATCCAGACGGAAATAAACGATTCCGCTTGAGAGGCGAACCGGCGGCCGGTTTTCCAGTTTTCTCCCGGAATCCCGTATCGGCGATTCCCCGTTCCGATCGGGAGAGACTCCGGCTCCGAGCGTCTCCAGCACAGAGGCAAGCGCCTTGTCCACATCCTGCGCGGTAAGCCGGTCACAGAACTGAGGATACTCAGCGGCAAGCATCTCGAACAGCTCACGGAACTCCTTTTGGAACCGCTCCTGAAACGGGAACGGCTCCGGAGTCTGTCCTCCCGCAGACGGAGCATTCTCTCCGATCACAGGAAGAGCCGCCAGAAACAAAAAGAACAGAAGTCCGAACGATTTCCGCATGAAACGCGACCGGGAAGATGGTTATTCGCTGAGCTTGGCGATTTCCTTCTGGAGAGACGCATCGGCTTCTTCGACCTTCCGGCTCTGGGCTGCGCGGAACTCCTTGAGTTTCGCCGCAAGCGCCGGATCACCGAGCGCAAGAATCGAAACGGCGAGAAGCGCGGAATTCTTTGCTCCTGCCTTTCCCGCGGTCACGGTCGCCACCGGAATTCCCGGAGGCATCTGTACCATTGCCAGAAGCGCGTCAAGTCCGTTGAACGGCTCGCACGCCATCGGAATCCCGATGACCGGCAGAGTCGTATGCGCCGCGATGACTCCCGCAAGATGCGCAGCCATTCCCGCTGCACAGATGATGACTTTGAAACCGTCGCGCTCCGCATTTTTCGCGAACTCCGCCGCCGCATCCGGGGTACGGTGGGCGGACATGACCCGCGCCGTAAAATCGACGCCGAACGAATTGAGCGTTTCAAACGCACCCTTGAGCGAAATCAGATCGCTCTTGCTGCCCATGATGATTGCAATTTGTGCCATGGAAAACTCCCTGATAAAAAAAGCGCGCCGAACAGGGCCGACGCGCCGTTTCCGGATCTTCAAAAGAAGATCAGTTGCTGCTGTTCTTCATGCCGATTTCGCCGGATTCGCGTTTGGCGGCTTCCTTCACGGCATTGATCTCCTTGAGGAAATCGCTTTCCGTTCCGTTGAAGTTCGCCACGAGCTTTCCCTCGGCGATTTCGAGCAGAGCCACGTCCAGATGGTTCTCATCCTTGCAGCGGACCATCGGCCGTGCGCCGTATGCGAGCTGGCGGGCTCTTCTTGATGCAAGAAGAATCAGCGTCTTCGCATCGGGAATCACCTGTTTTGCTCTTTCCAGATAATCGTTGTTCATTCCAGAATCTCCGTTAATCAGTAGTCGATGACGTCGCGATGCCGGTCAATGGTCGACAGGTCGCCGCTCATGACAATCTGATAGTTTCTTTCAAAATCATGCGCCGCATCAAGGATGTAGCGTTCAGCAAGCGGTACGCGTTTCGGATCCTTCTTCGCATCCCGGAGCATCAGCAATCCGACGAGAACGATCGTCTCGTTCTCCACCAGATTTCTGGCTCTGAGATCGTGATAGGCGGAATCCTTCTTATCCGCAACGTATTTGACCGCCTCGATCTGCTTTTTGTGCATTTCATCGAGCATTTTCAGCAGACGGCAGTCAAGGCCGTCGCAGGACATTCCAAGCAGTTCTTCAATCATCGGATCAAGGACGCGCTGCATGATTCCGCCGATCGCGGCAACCACCTGAAGCTGTGTGGTTCCCTCGTAGATGTTCGTGATTCTGGCATCGCGATAGTAGCGTTCCGCATCGAAGTCGTGCATATAACCGGTTCCGCCATGGATCTGGATGCAGTCGTAGGCGATCTGGTTCGCAATCTCCGTGGAGAGCGCCTTGCACATCGGGGTCAGCACGGCGGCAACCTTGACATAATATTTTGCCTTCTCGGACCGCTCGTCGAGCTGATTGTAGGAGAAGCGCAGATCGACCGACTTTGTGGTCTCGTAAAGAAGCGTTCTCGCCGCGGTGAGTTTCGTTTTCATTTTCGCCAGCATCTCGAAGATCGCCGGGAATTTATCAATGCTCTGCTTGAACTGAACGCGTTCGGACGCATACTTTCTGGCCTCGCGATAGGAAGCTTCCGCGATGCCGAGCGCCTGTCCGCTGATCGCAACACGGGCGCCGTTCATCAGGCTCATCACATACTTGATGAGACCGAAGCGCTGCTTGCCGCAGAGTTCCGCAGGAACATTGTTGTACTGAAGTTCCGCGGTCGGCACGCCATGAATCCCGAGCTTGTGCTCAATACGGCGGACCTTGAGTTCCGGGCACGCTTCGCAGATGAACATGGAAAGACCGCGACCATCGGTTGTGCCTTCCTGCGAACGGGCGAGCACCAGATGAATCTGCGCGCAGCCGTTTGTGATGAAGCGTTTCATTCCGTTCAGATACCATTTCCCGTCGGGACCCTGGGTCGCTTTGAGACGGACGGACTGAAGGTCGGAACCGGAATCCGGCTCGGTCAGGTCCATGGAGCCGTCGGCTTCCCCGGAGGCAAAACGCGGAAGATATTTCTGACGCTGCTCTTCCGATCCGAATTCGCAGATGGTCTCCGCAATGTCCTGCAGACCGATCAGATTCTGAAGGGAGGCATCGGCGCGGGCAACCATTTCCGTCATCATGGTGTAAATGGTGGTGGGGAAATTCAATCCGCCGTACTGACGGGGCAGCATCACGCCCATCACACCGGCATCCTTGAGATCCTTGAGGTTCTTGTCGGTCAGCGGATGATATTTGACGACGCCGTCCTTAAGAGTCGGCCCCTCCTCGTCGACTTGCCGGGAACGGGGAGCGATCCGCTCGCCTGTGACCTCGCCGATGACAGTAAGAACACGTTTGTAATTGTCCTTTGCATCCTCAAAGTTTTCCGGGGCGTAATCGAATTTTTCAGCCTGTTTGTAATTTTCCTCGCGGAGAGCGACGAGCTCTTCCATTTCAAGGTTTTCCAGCGTGAACATCAGGTCCGGATTGTCAGTGTAAAAGTTTGACATCTGTAATCTCTCCTCAGGCCTTTGCTTTGTATGCTTTAATCATCATGGGAATGACCTGATTCAGGTCACCGACAATTCCGTAATGCGCAACGGAGAAAATCGGAGCGGCAGGATCAATGTTGATCGCAATGATCTTCTTGCTGTCGCTCATTCCGGCACAGTGCTGAACGGAACCGCTGATACCGCAGGCGATGTAGAGTTTCGGACGAACTGTCACACCGGTCTGCCCGACCTGATGATCGTGGTCGATCCAGCCTGCGTCAACCGCTGCGCGGGAGGCGCCGACTTCGCCGCCGAGCACCTGCGCAAGTTCGCGGATCAGCTTGAAGTTCTCCGCGGAGCCGACGCCGTAACCGCCGGCGACAATGATCTGCGCGCCCTTCAGGTTGACCGTCTTGTCCTTGCGTACACGCTCAATCACCTTGACGACCGTCTCTTCCTGCGTCAAAGCGACATCGACCTTCACGATTTCACCCTTCGCGGAAGGATCGGGCTCAACCATCTTCATGACGCCTTCACGAACCGTCACCATCTGAGGATCGTCCCAGGTATTGACGATGGTCGCAATGATGTTTCCGCCGAACGCCGGACGAATCTGCATCAGTTTGTCCTTATAGAATTTCTGATTGACCTTGTCATCGAAATCATCAATTCTGAGATCGGTGCAGTCAGCGGTCAGGCCGGCGAGTTTTTCCGAGGCGACCCGGGGCGCGAGTTCACGACCTTTCATCGTTGCGCCGAACAGAAGAATATTCGGTCTGTGCTCCCGGATCAGATCCATGATGACTTTTGCAAAAGGCAGAACCGTAAACGGTTCCAGGCGCGGATCATCGGCAAGGTAGACTTTTTTGCAGCCGTACTGGAACAGAGTGTCACAGCATTTTTCGACGTTGGAACCGAGCAGAACCGCTTCCACACTGACGCCGAGCTTCGCGGCAAGTTCGGTTC
Organism: uncultured Victivallales bacterium; assembly: GCA_944389445.1. Lineage (GTDB taxonomy): Bacteria > Verrucomicrobiota > Lentisphaeria > Victivallales > UBA1829 > UBA1829. Next base: position 5,033 of record CALXMJ010000060.1, read on the forward strand.
CCTTGCTGACCAGTTCCAGACTGACATCAGCGATCTTTCCGCCTTCCTGCTCGATAAAAACCCAGACATTTCCAATTTTTTCTGACATAATCTATCACCCTAAAGTATGGTCTTCAATGAGTTCATGAATGAGGTTGGAAACCCCGGCTTCGGTGGCGTCGACCGCTTTGTAGTCACCAGCGGTGAGCACAACGCTCTGAATCTGTTTGACTTTCGTCGGAGACCCGGCAAATCCGATTCGCTTGGGATCGGCTTCGACATCGGCAGCGGTCCATTCCTGAATGAGAAGGCCCTTGGCGGCCTTTGTTTCCAGGTCTTCCGCAACGGCTTCTCCGCCCACATAAGTACTGGTCTTCGAAGCGGCAAGTTCGGATTTCGTTTTTGCTTTCTTGTACTTCATAATGCGGATGGCGTTCTCCGGACGGGGCTCGTTGGCATCCACAACAGTGAAAAGAGCAGGCGTGGGCGATTCCAGAATTTCATATCCGCCTTCGATGGCACGGCGCGCCCTGACAGTTTTTTCCGTCAGTTCGAGGACCTCCTCCACATAGGAAATCTGCGGAAGTTTGAGTTTCTCCGCAATCTGGGGACCGACCTGGGCGGTATCGCCGTCAATCGCCTGACGTCCGCAGAGAATCAGATCGAATTTTCCGATTTTAGCGGCACATTTGCTGAGCGCATAGCTGGTTGCAAGAGTATCGGCTCCGGCAAACGCTCTGTCCGTAAGCAGGACAGCGTCGTCGGCTCCTCTGAAAAGGGCATTGCGGAGCACTTCCGGCGCTGCCGGAGGACCCATCGTGGCCACAGTTACTTTCGCTTGATAACGGTCTTTCAGTTGAAGCGCCAGCTCCAAAGCATTCAGGTCTTCCGGGTTGAAGATTGCGGGAAGGGCCTGCCGATTGACAGTTCCATCCGGTTTCATTGCCTGCCCGGTAATGTTTTGGGTGTCCGGCACCTGCTTCACAAACACGATGATTGTGTAGCTCACGGGATACTCCTCTTTGTTAGTTTCGTTTACCTGTCGAACATATCTTTTTGTCATATTTAATTCTAACCTGTTAATATAGCCCCGTTTTTTCAAAAAACAAACTATCCCGCCGAAAAAAAGTTGCGGCAGGAGACCCTCCCGGGCATGATCCGCCGTCTCCCCGGCCCCATCTTCAGAAGGAATCTTTCCTCATCCGCCCTTCCGCTATTTGTAAAAATGAAAAAAGACGATATCTTTTCAGAAATATTTTCCGTTCCCGTCCGCGGAAACGCCTGCGGGGCAATCTCTGGAAATCGCATCATTCGGAACAATTCATGAAAGCAACAATCAAATTTCTGCTGCGGCTCTTCGCCGTCCTCGCGGGGATAAGAGAACGCGGCAAACGGCTTCCCGATTCCCCGGAGCGGATTCTCCTGCTGATGTGCCACTGGATCGGCGACACCTTCTGGGCAATGCAGGTAATCCCCGCCATCCGGAAACGTCATCCGGATGCAGAAATCCTGGTCGGGGTCAAAGAATCCGGCCGGGCTCTTTTCACCGGTCTTCTCCCGGAAAACGCCATTCTGATTTTCAACGGGATCACCAGCGACCGGACCCGGGAACACTTCTCCCTCAGACGCTTTGTAAAGGATGTATCCACGGCAAGAAAGCGGAAACCGGAAATCGTCATTGATACCATGGGCAACCGCTATTCCGCCCTTTTCGCCTTTCTTTCCGGAGCGGACGCAACGATCGGACCGGAACCCGCCGACGAGTTCGCCGATCTGTATTCGATCCGCGTACCTCTTTCCCGGATGCCGTCCCGGCACCTGATCTGCAAACCCGCGGTAATCGCCTCGCCCCTCACAGGATATGACGGATCTACGGAAATCGTTCCATTTCCTGTAAAATCCGCACTCCCGGATGATGCGGTTTTCCGGAAATGGAATCCCTTTCCGGAAAAACCTCTGGCTATGCTGCTCCCGGGCGCGGGCTGGAAACGAAAGCAATGGAGCGCAGCCAGGTTCCGGGAACTGGCGGAACGCCTCGAACAAAACGGTTTCCGCATCCTGCTTTCCGGAGGACCGAACGAGCAGGCACTCTGCAACGAGATTGCAGCAGGAATACAGGATTGCGCCATTCTGCCGCCGTCACTGGAAGAAGTCATTGCGCTGCTGCCCCGGTGCAGCGCGGTCATCTCCAACGACTCCGGAGTCGCGCATCTGGCGGCGGCCGCGGGAGTCAATGTCATTGCACTGTTCTGCTGTACGAATCCGGAGTTCTGCCGTCCGCTGGGCAGACGAGTCCGAGTTCTGCAGGCGGACTGTCCGGCGCTGCCTTCGGGCGACAGCCATTTCTGCAATGGAACCTGCTGCGATAAATATCACATGAACATTGAAGTCGGAAAGGTCCTGCAAACGCTGGAAGAGCTTATGCGTTCCAAATTTCCGTAAAACCTCATTCCTGTATTACGACATTTTTACAGGAGAAACCAGTCCCGGCATAAAAACCGACAAGGGATAAAACGATTCAGGATATCCGAATCGAAGTTTCATTTTCTCAAATCCCGTCTATTCCCTGTTTCTAGAAATCTTGTAGCTCCTCCCCATACAGGGAACCATCCTATTTTTCTGCTGAGATGACTTTGTAAAAAAAGATTCCAACTCTATATTACCGAAGAAATCCACATTATTCCAAAATTGACAACAGCAAAAAGACAGGGACATGAAACGAATTGCAATCGAAGCATCTCTGGCAAACGCATCCTGTCCGACAGGGATGGGAGTCTATGTGCATAAACTTCTTGAAGGGCTCGCAGCGGAAGCCCCGAAGCAATTCCATTTTTATCTTCTCCATGCGCAGAAAGAATGGGACGGCCCAAACTATGGACCTCATCTGGAACCGGTTTCCTACCATTTCACGAATCTGCAATCGCTGGCCATCCTCTGCCGCTTGAATCAAACCCTGGAACAAATACAGGCGGACCTCTTCCATGCGACAGGAACGACTGGCGCTCCACCTCGTTGCCGAATTCCTGTCATCAGTACAATTCACGATCTCTATCCGCTGGAAAAAGGTGCTGATGTCTCGTTCCGCTTTCGTCTGTTTTTCCATCTTCTTCTTCCGTGGACACTGAAAAATTCGGACTGCTTTCTCTGCAACTCCGAATTCACACGGAATGAACTTCTGAAGCATGGAGTCGCGAAAGAAAAAACACGGGTGATCTATCCGGCGTCGCAACTGGATTTTTCGAAACCGGGGGGACCTTCTCCCACAAATGGAACTCCCTATTATCTCTGTGTCGGCGCAGTCGAACGAAGAAAAGGACAGGTGATGCTTGCAGAAGCCTACCGTTTGGCTCGGAAACAGAATCCATCGCTTCCGGAGCTCCTGTTTATCGGTCCTGATCGGGGAGACGGCCGGTATCTGAAAGAATATGGAGAAAATTCGGGAATCCGCTGGCTTCACTACGTTTCCGCGGAAGAATTGAAGGCATATTATCAGAATGCGGACCTGTTTCTCTGTCCGAGTTTTTTTGAAGGATTCGGCATTCCGGTTCTGGAAGCGCTGAATGCAGGAATTCCCGTTCTTTGTTCCGATCTTCCGGTTTTCCGGGAAATCGCAGGAGAAGCGGCCTGCTATGTGAATCCGGACCGGGAATCTTTTTCCCGGAGAATTCTTGACTTCGCAGACCGGAAGGTTATATTAGTTCCGGAAAAAAGTAACGAACGTTCTGTCCTGTTCTCATGGGAAAAGAATGTAAGCCAGACGCTGGAAAACTACAATAACATTTTATACTAAAAAAAATTCGAACTGACTCCATGCAACCTCTACTGTCCATTTGCATCCCGACTTTTCAACGCGCTGATAAACTGCGCCAGACGTTGAACACCATCACCCGACAAACCTGTTTCACGGAGACCTCTGATATAGAAATTGTCATTTCAGATAATGCTTCAAATGATAATACGTCGGCAGTTTGCTCAGAATTTCAGGAACGGTTTCCAAATAAAATCCGATATATCCGACAGGAAAAAACCATAGATTCTCATTTTAATTTCGAACAGGTGCTCCGTCTTGGAAATGGTAAATTTTTAAAACTTCATAATGATACCCTGCAGTTTCGAAAAGAGCAGTTAACCCGCTATATAGCTCTATTGCGGGAATATAGTGATCAAATCTCTCTTTTCATAACACCATATCTGCCTCCGGATTCCTCCAAAAAAGAATACCATGTAAAAGACACCAATATGAATGACTTTCTGGGACATGCATCAAATGCATTAACTTGGATTGGATCATTCTGTATTAAGAAAGAGGATTTTCTGAATCTGGATATCCCCTTCCGCTACTGGAAGAAAAGTCTGCCTCATACAGACATGATCCTGCGAATAGTCGCTGGAGGCGGTCACACGCTGTACGCCAGATACCACTTCTTTGATCCAGGAGAGTTTATCTATCGCAGATACAAGTTTAACCACGCAGAAATCTTCGGACAAAACTATCTCGGGATGCTGAAGGAATATGTTGATTCCGGACTTCTCAGCCAGGCGGCATTTGAATTGGAAAAAAAAAGAATCCTCGTGAAATGTATTATTCCATTTTATTTTGATTTTTTTCATCAATACAATGCAGTAAAACAAAGACATTACTGGACGTTTACACGAATGTATCATAAAAACCTATATTATTATTTTCTGTTTGCATATATTGCTTTCTACTATTTTTGTTCCAACATTATTCCTCTGCATCAGCTCTGCGGAGCAATAAAACGAAAAATATACAATTATAAGAAGAAATAATTCCTTGCAAAAAAATACGATCTCTTAATCTTTTTTCCAGAAGTATTGCAAAAAAACAAAACTGGTGTTATTTTTGAAAAATATAGAATCAACGATCTGATAAAAGATCATTTTTCATAAAATAACATTTATTTCGCGGAAGACAATTCTCAAATGAACGAACAAAAAACAGAAATACTTTCACCGGCATTCCCCGACAATAATATTCCTGTTATCTTTTCCACTGATGACAAATATTATCTTTTTTTATCAGTAGTCCTCCACAGTTTGAAAGTTCATTCAGCCGATACAAGAAATTACGATATCATTATACTGGAAGAACATTTGAACTATAATCATAAGGAAACATTATTATCTGTAATAAAAGAAAAAAAGAATTTTTCCATTCGCTTTATTAATATGACAAAATATCTTACCGAGCTGGGGGAGGATCTATTCCAAGAGAAAATGCATTGGTCGCGAGCTACATATTACCGTCTATGTCTTCCCAAAATATTGACTGGATATGAAAAAATAATTTACCTGGACGTGGACCTCATTATATTGACGGATATTGGAGATTTATTTTCAATAGACATTCATGATTTTCTCATTGGCTGTATTCTGGATCCCCTTGTTCTCAGTCGAACTTATTTGAAATATTTGAAAACAGAACATCTCTTTGCTCAACCTTATTTTAATGCGGGAGTCCTATTAATCAATTTCAAAAAATTCTGCAAATATAATATTATGGCAAAATGCCTTGAAATATTGCAGTCTCATTCCAATTTTAAATCTGTAGACCAAGATGTTCTGAATATTGCATGTCAAGGGAAAATAAAATTATTGGATATGGGGTGGAACTACTCCAATTACTGGCTTCCAGAATTTTCTAAGAGCCATACGCCATATTCGACTTCATTTAGAGATGCGTATTCTTCTCATGAAAGTAACGCGAAGATTCTCCATTGCATCATAAAACCATGGGCAAGACCGGATTCCAAATTTGCCGATCTCTGGTGGGCATATGCAGAAGAACTTCCTTTTGTAGATCAAATTCGTAAAACAGCAATCCCTTATATGAAGAGGGAATTTCAAAACCAGCAAAAGAAATATGATGCTCTTATCAATTCTACCACATGGAAACTCACATTACCTCTGAGAACTTTTTTCAATATCATAAAATCGATAAAATCAAAACGATTGGTAGTGTCCGTAATTTTGCGCACATTTGTTTCTGAATGATTACAGATGACAAACGTGACTTGTCGCAGTTACCTTACATCACCTTCGTAAAGTTTACAAGTGGTCATGTATTGCCGAGTGCCC
>CALXMJ010000061.1 GCA_944389445.1 uncultured Victivallales bacterium
ACTTTTGCGCGGTAGAGATCGGGATAGGCTCCGGTCATGATCCAGAACCAGGCGGCTTCCTGTGCCGGATTGGAGACCAGCGGACGCCGTGGCATATAACCGTCATAATCCATCGTGTACTGGATTACGGTGCCGCCCATCTGCCTCAGATTCGCGACGCACTGCGTGCTTCTCGCTTTCATGCGGGCGATGTTCAGCGCGGGAAGCAGAAGGCCGGTCAGTATGGCGATGAGCGCAATCACAATCAGGCGTTCGATCAGTGTGAATTCTGATTCACGGACGGGGGAGGGGGTCATTCTGCGTTTCTCCTGTTTGTGTATGATTTGATTTCGGTTTCTTCGAGTGCTGCGCCTGTCACTTCCAGCAGACGGATTCTGCCGTAAAAGGGGGTTCCCAGTCTGGGAACGGAATGGGTCCGGGCCAGAGCCGGCGCAGGAAGAGCGGCTTCTCCGGCCTTTCTCCCGTCGACGAACAGTGAAAGTGTGTTCTGATCGAACCGGAGAACCGCCCGGTGCCATTGACCGGTTTTCTGCGGTTCGTCAGTCCGGACTTCCGCCGCGCCGCCCGAGAGTTTCCGGCGTGCGATCAGATGATTCTGTTTGTCCAGACCGAGAAATACCGCCTGAATGTTTTTCCCCTGCCAGTTGTCCCCGTCGAGCAGAAGAGTCTGTTCCGCCTTCCGGGCGGGATCCAGTTTGAATTCCACGACGGCGGTGAAACTTCCATGAGGCCATGTCTTGGCGCGCAGACGGATTCCGCTTTTCCCCGGGATCAGCGCTTTTTCCTCCGGCACCCACCGGGCATCCGGTCCGATGAAACCGAATCCCAGCTGATGGGCGCTGCCGCGGAAGCCTGCCGTATTGCCGCCGCCTTCCTCGAAATCAATCCGGAAATACGGAATCCGGCAGTCCGGGACGAGGCGTTCGACCAGATCCTTTTTCCGGAATGGATTGCGGGCGAGAGAGCTGGAGTCGTCGACGAAATCGTCAAACACGCCGCGGCTCGCGATCGTCTGAATCCGGCGGAGTTTTCCCCGGTTCCGATCCCGCAGAAGAAACGGCGGAGTATAACTGATTTTCCTCTGCTTGGAAATCGCCCAAGCATGGAACACTCTTTCCCCCTCGTGGCCTTCATTCAGCGGAATCATTCGGGTATAGGTTCCCGGCTTGATCGGATACATCAGGTTCGGATCGGTGGCGTCCAGAGTCAGATTCACCCGGACAAAGACCGTTTTTCCCGCTGTTTTGACCGGAATGGTGACGCCTTTTCCGGAAAGTTCCTTCAGAGACAGTTCGCGGGAAGACGCATCGGGAAAACGCAGAATGACGACCGCATTTTTCCCTCCTTCCACGCGAAGGGTCAGCGGCATTGCTCCGCCCGGGATCCGCAGATCGGCGGAGACGGCTCCGGAGAAGGATTGGACGGCGCGGGCGAGATTCCAGTCGTTGACATACCGGTCCAGCAGTTTCGCGTTTTTCATCGTCACGGAGGCAGAGACATCGGTTCCGGATGCCTGGAACCGCAGATACCAGCGGTCGGAATCCGTTCCGGAATCCTCCGGTCGGAACGCGCCCTCGTGCAGACAGCTTTCCGCCAGTGTCACGCGGTCGAACGGAAGTGGAACCGTACAGCGCAGTCCGATGGTTTCTCCGACCGAGAAGGGCGCGGACACCCCGCCTCTTTTGTCTGCCGAGAGCCGCAGGCCCGGGACATTCTCAATCCGGCTCAGGGCAACGGCGTAGGGCGTGTAGTAGTGCAGCTTGTTGACCCGGATCCGGATGGGCGCCAGCCGGAGGGAGTCGAAGATCATGCGCGACGCCCCGGAATTGCTGTCGATTTCCCGGATGGAGACATACGGCTGAAGAACACTCGTTTCCGGAGGAAGATCCAGCGATTCGTAACGGAATTCTCCGAGGTCGTCGGTATGGCTGTCCGAGCTCTGAAGCAGAAATCCCCCGCGCAGAACGCATCTGCCTTCAAGATTGCGGAATTCAACGTTGACGGCGTAATCTCCGTTCACGACCCCGCGTCCCGGCAGCAGGAGACACTGGAAAAAGCCCTGATCGCCCAGGAGCACCTCCGGTTCATAAGAGACGATGAATTCCGGTTTGCGGAACGGCGAGGCGCCCGTTTTTGCAATCTCATGATAGTAACGGATCAGGAGATTGTACCCCCAGACGTTGCGGGAGGAGGGAAGAAGCATCGTCTCGTTGACATCGTTCCATGTGGAAAACGTGAAAAAGCGGCAGCCCGCTCCGACCCACTGCCGGAGACCGTTCCGCAGCAGCCGGATTCCCTGTCCGCGGCAGTGTATCGCCTGAAAACTCCGGTTGGAGCTGTCGTACATGGTCCTGAGCGCGGGAACCACAAGGAAGCCCGGGCGGGACGCGGCCCGTTCCAGAATCTGGGCAATGTTTTCCGGACGGATGTTGGCGCTTCCGTTGAGATCGGTTGCGCCGTCCCAGTCCGTTTCCCGGATGAACTTCAGCGGCCCCGGACGGACAGATTCAAATGCGGGAAACGCCTTGTAGCAGAGATCCGGCCGGTCCAGCAGAGCGGTCGCCAGATTGATCGTGGGAATCAGGAGCGGCGATTCTCCGCAGAGCTCCCGGATCCTGCGCCGGGCTTCCGGAAGATGTTCGGAACTGTTCGGTCCTTTCCCGATCCATTTCGGGAATCCGTAAAGAAAATGGACCTGTCTGCCGTCGATCCGGGCTAGGAACGGATTGTCTTTGTACTTTTTGATGAAATCGGCGATCCGCCGGGCGGATGCTTCCATTTCCGCGGGAAGAGCGCACCATTCCGGTGCAATGTAAAAATGTTCTCCGGTTTCCCGCTTGACTTCCGCAGCCGCCTGAAACGCCGCATCGGGAACCGACGTCAGAAATTGAAAACCGTTGATGCCGCCCGCAAGCGCCTCCCGCATGTCCTCCTTGAGAGTCTTGACGCTGTTTCCGTCCTGACTGAGAAAAGGAAAAACATCCGCATTTCCGCCGATGTGATGATTCCCGTGCAGATGACCGCGCGGAACCATGGGCATATAGTGCGCCCAGAAAATCACCGGCAGTTTTTCGTGTCCGGGCATCGGCGCGGGCGGAACTCCCCGGCAGACGCCGCCGAGCAGCAGAAAAACGGCAAACAGAGCTTTGCAGCTTCCGAATTTCATTGAGACTTCTCCCATTTTGGTGTGATGATGATCCGTTCCGTATTTCCATTCCGGTGCCATTCCCCCAGACGGAGAACCGCCTGCTTCAGGATTTCCATGGTATCGTAACCGATCCGGTCCACTGGGATCGGATAAACCTGACCGGTCGGGAAATTCGCATGCGAGACCAGGTGGAGATGCTTCCAGCGGACAGGATCGGCGGCAATGACTCCGCGAATGACATATTCCAGCAGATTCTCGTCATTGACGTAGATGCCGTCCGGACGGATTTCCGGGGGCAGCTGAAGCAGAAGCTCCGCCAGATTGGCCGCGGCGGACCGCTTTGTTTCCGGGATCGACTGGTTCAGATACGAGTCCGTTGCAATGCCGTACCGCTGCATGACCGTTTCGAAGAGATTGCTCGCTTCCTGATTCCCCATTGTGATACATGCCGCCCGG
>CALXMJ010000062.1 GCA_944389445.1 uncultured Victivallales bacterium
GTAATCCACCCCGTTGATCATGCAGCTGTGGCGGCAGGCAACGACATCAAACCATCCGCAGCGGCGGGGACGCCCTGTCGTTGCTCCGAATTCGCCGCCCTGATTGCGGAGATAATCGCCCTGTTCGTCGAAGAGTTCCGTCGGGAACGGCCCTTCGCCGACACGCGTCGTATAGGCTTTGATGACGCCCCACACGCCAGTAATGGCCCGCGGGGAAAGTCCCGATCCGGTGCAGGCGCCGCCAGAGGTCGTATTGCTGCTTGTGACAAAAGGATATGTCCCGTGGTCGATGTCAAGGAACGCCCCCTGAGCCCCTTCCAGCAGAATGCGCTTTCCGGCGAGCCGCGCCTCGTTGATCGTCACAACGGAATCCTTGATGTACGGGCGAACATATTCCAGCGCAGGCAGAAGCTCATTCCATGCCTGCTCGATATCCAGTCTGGCAGCCCCCTGCGGAACATACAGGGTATTGTACGCTTCCGCCTCTTCCGAGAAATGCTGTTTAAAGCGTTCCAGATCAAGGATTTCGACTGCACGCAACCCGGTTCTTGCCGCTTTTGTCATATAGGCGGGCCCGATGCCGCGAAGCGTAGTGCCGATCTTTTTGTCTTTGGACGCCTTTGATTCATTGTACGCATCCAGAAGCTTGTGCCACGGCATAATCAGCTGGCAGCGGGAACTCAGCTGGACATTCTCCACGGAAACACCGCGGTCTGCAAGCGCCTTCATCTCTTTCATCAGAGCCATCCGATCCACGACCACGCCGTTGCCGATCACGTTGATCACCTCTTTCCGGAGGATTCCCGAAGGAATCAGGTGCAGAACATATTTTTCGGGACCGTTTTCAACCGTATGCCCCGCATTGTTGCCTCCCTGAAAACGGACGACCATATCGGCATCGCGCGTAAGAACATCAATAATTTTACCTTTTCCCTCGTCGCCCCACTGGATGCCGACGAGCACATTCACGGACATATTTTTCATAGCTACCTGATTCCGTTGTTTTTCCCGTTATATTCAACCATGTTTTGGATGGTTCCTCCAAGCAGATAACAATAGACCGGAAATAGAAAAAATCAAACGTTTTTCCGGAAATTCAGGAAAAATCCGCATCCGCCGCGGACGCGGCATCCGCCGTTTTTCCAGAGGACTTCAAAGCATGACTGACAGAGTTCCCCGTTTCCCGTCGACATCCGTATGATTGATCCGGAGGCGTCCGTCGGAGATCCCGATGGATTCGACATGCTTGTCTCTTCCGACCGCGATCTTCTCTTTCACACGCCCATCCTTCCAGACGACAATCATCCGATAAGGCGGCTTCCCCGCGGGACTGCATACAATCTCCCCGGCAAGCAGATCCCCGCTGGCGATGCAGAGTTCCGGAGAAAGTTTGAAAATATCCCGCTCCCCGTCACGGCAAACACCGCGGTACCGGCCGTTCTCAAGACGCCGTTCCAGCCTCTCCATATCGGTAAACGGAAGATCCTTCATTTTCCCGAACGCCTCCCGCGCCTCCTGCGGCGCGTTCAGATACCGGAGCCGATCGTACAGCAAGGTTCCGGCACGCATGGAAAGATCAAAAGAAGCGAGCGAGCCGCCCTCATAATCCGAAGGCTCCTTCAGCGCGCGGGAGTATTCCTCCTCCCACCGTTTCTGCTCCAGGAGCGCCTCTTCCCGGCGCTCCTCCGGCAGCGAATCCAGATAGCTCCGGAAAAAGGCATACAGCTCCGCCTGGCGCAGAGTCGTTCCGGCGGCTGCGCAGAGGTTCATATCGGTTTGCGTCCGGACGCGCTGAAGCATCTCGTCCATGTACTCCGCTCCGTGACGGCACATCTCCGCATCGAACAAGGGTTCCGGCTCCGGCATCTTCTCCTGCTTATCCGGCAGGGCGGCGCCGGTCAGGACTCCCGCCGCGAACAGACATACACCGCAGACCGCGGCGGAAACAATCATGGTTCTTTTATTCATGGATCACACTCTCCCTGTTTTCCTTCCCGTCCTCCGGGGACATCCGGACCGGACAGGTCGGTCTTGAACAAGATCAAAAGAGAAGGCAAAACGGAAAGTCACCGTTTTGCAATCTCCGGTTTCAGAATCAGCTCCTCCGGAACGAACGCGGGATCCGTCAGGATGCGGTAAAGATTTTCAGCACACAATTCCGCAGTCCGCAGAGGCGAAAGGATCACTTCCGCCTCCGGCCGGTGTTTCACGCCGTAAAGAGCGAACGGGGTATCGTCCGTGACAAAGACACAGCGGTCCGCGGACTCGGCGGGAAGAAAGGAAAGCGCCCGGTCGCCGGCTGCGGTCTCGGTGCCGAAGGAAAACAGACCGTCCACAGGGCGTTTCTCAAAGAGGGTGCGGATCTTTTCCGTGATATCCTCCGAGGTGTCGATCCGGAGTTTCCGGTCGCAGGGAATTCCCCGGGCGGCAAACTCTCCGGACCAGCCCCGGTAGACTTCCCTACGCACACCGCTGCTCTCGTATCCGGAAAAAATCACATTCCGGCAGCCGGCATCCAGAAAATACGCGGCAAGCAGCCGGCCCGCAAGCACATAGTCCAGCGTAACGTTGCAGGGATGCCCACCGACGACATCGCCGATCGTATAAACGGGGACCTCGCGCCGGAGCTTCTTAAGAACGGGAAGAACGGAACGGGATGGACGAATCCAGATGATGCCATCCGGTTTGCTGACCGTCAGCTCGGAGACCATGTCGTCGCCAACCACATTCACGATCTGCACCTTCACCGGCAGGGAGGCAAACACATGAAAAATCCCGTTCAGGAGCTTCATGGAAAAACCATCAATGGAGGAATACTTCGCCGTGTCGATCAGAATGATGATCTTGTAGGATTTCAGAAGAGAAAACGAATCGTTTCTCCGGTTGGTCGCCCGGATGAACATGCCGCGGCCCGGTTTGTTGTAGATATAACCGTCGTTCACCAGATCGCGCAAGGCGTTCCGGACCGTGGTGCGGCTCACCTTGAACCGGGCGGAAAGCTCGCGCTCCGATGAAATCCGGACATCGCTGTCCTTGTGCTCGAACACCATATCAATAATATATTTGCGGATATGCATGTAGGACGGAACATTCGCCATTGAAATCCCTTTCCGATAACTTCCAAAAAAAAGCAAGATAATTTAAAACGGAATCGCCAAAATACAAGGAGTCAACCGGGAAAAGTGCGGAAAGAAAGGGAAAATTTCTCGCATCTCCATTTCGGAAAACCTCTGCTCCGGAAAATATTTCCTTTTTTCCGCTCTTCCCCTCTTGACATCTACTACATTTTTTGATATAATATATAGTGTAATAGAAAAAAAGAATCCATACGGAGAAGATGGTGGTCTCTCAGACAGTCAAAACGAAAGGACGCGATCCGGTCAAACGCGGGGAGATTCTCTCCTATATCCGGGAACGGGTCCGCAGCGGGGTCTGGAAACCGGGCGACAAACTGCCGCCGCGGACCTGGTTCGAGCAGAAGTTCGCCGCTGCCCCCCTGACCGTACAGCGCACCTTTCAGATTCTGATTGACGACAAAGTCCTGTTTTCCGAAAAACGGATCGGCACACGGGTCAGTCTCCGCCAGCCCCATCTGGCCAGATACGGGGTCATTCTTTACGGTACGCGGAAACTGGAAAGCATGTTTTCACGGGTGCTTGTCAAAGCGATAGAAATGGCGTCAAAGGAAGAGAAGATCGACGTCGACTGCTTCTTTGTCCTCGGGCTCACCAAAGACGCGGAGGATTACCGCAGACTCCTGTACGGAATCGAAAACGGACTGTTTGCGGGCCTCTTTTTCGCAACGCTTCCGATTTCGCTGAAGAACACGCCGGTCGTCTGCAATGATCTGCCGAAGATTGCGATTGGTCATTCATCCGACCATTTTCCGGGCCTTCTGACAATTGATCTGGATACACAGGGGGTTGTCACGGAAGTTCTCCAGTACTTTGCCGGGAATGGATGCAGAAGGATCGCCGCAATCCTCTCCGGAGAAAAGACATGCTTGGAAAACTGCAGGAAATTCCATCAGGAAGCGGAAAAATACGGACTGGAGGCGCCGGCGGGAAATGTACTGGAACTGAGTGCCGTCTCACCGTTTCAGGTCAGGCCGCTGATGCATCTTCTCTTCTCTCCCGACAACCGCCGCCCCCCGGAAGGACTCTATGTCGGCGACGACAACTTTCTGCCGCATGTCATCAAGATTCTGCGGGAACGCTTCGGAGCAGAGGCGGAAAACAAAGTGAAACTCGTTTCCCAGGTGAACTTTCCAAGACTTGTCAATTACGATTTCCCGATCAAATTCTTCGGTTTCGATCTTGCGGACCTTTTTCTCCGGAGCATTCACACCATGCGGGAATTTCAGAAAAAACCGCAGAAAAAACCAACAATTTTATTCAATCTAATGGATGAAACCCATATAACCAGGAAAGAAGGGACAAGATGAAGAAGATTTTCACGCTGATAGAGCTCCTTATCGTAATCGCCATCATTGCCATTCTGGCGGCGCTTCTTCTTCCGGCGCTTCGAAGTGCCCGGAACAAAGGGATGGTGGCATCCTGTCTGAGCAACATCCGGCAACTGGGCACCTCCATGATCTCCTATGCCGGAGAGAATCAGGATTACATGCCGGTCAGCAATCATCCGCGTCAGGGCTGGTACCGCAAAGGATTTCCCGGCTTTCTCTGGGACGTGGAGAACGACAAAGCGATCACCACCTATGCCTCCGGCGGAAGCAAAATGCTTCGCTGTCCCACTCTGGAAGGCGCTCTGCAGAAATCCACAACACACATGGGATACAATATTGTAGCCGCGGTACGTCCTCCCGTCTACCCGAACAGCGATGCGGAAGCCCACTATCCCGGGACCTGGCTCAACACCTACAGTTACTACTCGCTCGACAGACTTCTGCCTTCCGCCATGCGGGAAAAATCCGGATGTCCGGCGAAAGCATTTTCCGAACGGGTTCTGGCTGCGGATGTCATGTACCTGCCGGTAAGCATTGCCTCCCCCTACTGCGGACCGACATGGAGCCCCATGGACCAGCTCGGCGGCGCTCATGAATGGGCTGGCATCTCCAGCGTTTTCGCAGACGGTCACGCCATTCACCGGAAAAATATACTTGGCCGTCCGCCCAATGACAGCAACGAGTCTCAATATACACAAAAGGCATCAAGATTCTATAGCGCCAGCTGGAATCAGAACAACTATATTGCTCTGGCTAAATAAGTACAAGGGAAATTCCAAATGAACAAAACGATGCTTCTGCTCACTCTTTCTGTCTTTTTTTCCGCCGTTCTCCCTGCGGAGGAACCGTTTCAGAATCTCTTTCTTCAGTGGCTCCGCTCCGGAAAAATCAACACCGCCAAAAGCGGAGAATCCCCCGCCATGTTCCAGCCGCAGGACCGCGACGGAAGATGGCGCAACACCTTCTGCACCGGAGTCCCCATTCCCTACTATGAAACCTGGCGGACAAAACCCGTTCCTTCCGATGCGCCGCAAACGCTGACCGTTCAATTCAACGGAACCGTCAAACCGGGAACCATCCTCGCGTTCGCCGCGGACGGCACCGACAATCTCTTCACCATCGACGGCTTTCAAACACCTCCCGCCGGAATCATCACGCTCCCCGTCGGAAAGGAGATCGGGTCTCTCACACTCAGAAGCGCAAAACTCGAACCGGTCCTTATCAACAACTGGGGCAGCCGGAAAGCTCTCACAACTCCACTGAAAGCCTATCAGTTCTCCCTGCACGGACTCTATGCCATGCCGGAACAGCGGGTCAATATCGCTCCGTTTGCCCGTCCGCAGGTCTCCGGGATCTCCCTCCAGAAACAGGCGGACTCCCCGAGAATCTCCGCAAACGGACTCAACGACAACTCCACCTGGCATTTCTGGCGCAGTGAAAAACTTTCCTCCGGCCAGACCGCCCGCGCAGAACTGCTCTTCCCCTCCCCCGCGATCCTCCGGGAAACCGTTCTCTATTTCGCCGGACGAGCTTACGACCTGATCCCCAAAACCGTGAAAGTCTCGGCGGAAACGGAAAAAGGATCTCTGGAAATCGGAACCCTGGAAGGACTCAAAAAGGAACAGTTCAAAGGCCGTTTCTTCTATCTGCTTCGGAATCCGCAGCCGGAAACGAAAATCAGAAAACTGATCTTTGAATTCACTCCGCAGAAGGACATCGCCGCCGTCAGCGAGATTCTCGTCCTTGCCGCCCCCGGCGACAACCCGGGACTCAAACAGCATTCCGACAAACCTTTTTCCAAACAGTTTACCATTCCCCGCAACGGCAGAACATTCGCCTCAGCCGTTCTCGTCAACCGGACGGGCGAACGGGTCCGCAACCTCGCTCCGGGAAGAGTCGACGGAGATAAATTCATCTTCTCCTGGGACGGTCTCGATGAATCCGGTCTTGTCGCTCCGGCAGGCACCTATCAGCTGAAAGGCGCCACACGCGGGCCCCTGCGTGCGGAATACAACAGCACGCCCTATCTGCCGAATCCGATCCCGTGGGTCACGCCGGACCGCAAAGGAGGATGGCTCTCGGACCACGTTCCGGCAAGCACGGTCGAATGCATCAAGGGCGCACTCTGGATCGGAGCGCCCTTCGCGGAAAGCGGCGACACCATTATGCAGCTGACGCAGGACGGCAAAAAACTCTGGGGCGTCCGCTGGCTGAATCTCTCAGGCGCCTGGACCATCCGGGAACAGGGAGGCAAAATCTATATCGCATCCGGCGGCGGATGGCTCGGAAACAAGCTGTTCGTCACGGAACTGGACCCCGCCACCAAGGACTTCAAACAGCTCCTGAAAATCGAAGTCCCGAAAGAAACGGCTCAGAAAAAAGACTGGAAAAGCCGCTCCTTCAACGGATTCGCTCTCGATGAGAAAAATCTCTATCTCTCCTATTCCAAACTCAACCGGATCGACGTGTACGGAAAAGACGGACAAAAAATCCGCACCCTTGCGCTTCCCTCCCCCGGCGCCATGCGCTTCCACAACGGCGAACTGTACCTCATTTCCGGACACAAGCTTCTTCAGTACAATCCCGTCACCGGAGCGAAAAAGGAGATCATCTCCGGCGGACTGACCAGACCGGGCGACTTCTCCTTCCACAACGGGAAAATCCTCGTCGCCGACACTGGCGCGAATCAGGTCAAACTCTTTTCCATGAAAGGAAAACTCCTGAAAACGATCGGCAAAGGAGTCCCGCGCAAAGCAGGGAAGTTCGATCCGCAGGTGCTGGATTCCCCGATCGCCGTCGCGGCGGACTCCCGCGGACAAATCTGGATCGCCGAATTCTCGACTCTGCCGAAACGCATCAGCGTCTGGAGTCCGGAAGGAAAGTTCCTGCGCGACTACCTCGGCCCCGCCCGCTACGAGGCGGGAAGCTGGCTGGACCCCGACGACATCAACACCTACTACGCCGAAGGCATGATCTTCAAGCGGATTCGCGGCGAATGGAAACTCGATTCCGTCTATCTGGACAAAACTCCGGCGTTCGTCCGGGTGTTTCTGGAAAAGACCATGATCCCGGAACGTCCGCTGAAACTTGACGGAAACACCTTTCTCGCCAACGACCGTCACTGGTCACAGGCGCTGATCTGGTACGGAATTCTGGAACAGGATCATGTTCTCAAACCGCATGCGGCAGTCGGAACTTACGAAAAAATCATCCCTCTCTTCCGGGAGCGCCCCGAAAACTACTCCGGCAATCCGAAGGACTACACCTTCCTCTGGGTCAACCGCAACAACGACGGAAAAATGCAGTGGGAGGAAATTCAATTCCAGAAACGTCCGTTTATCCAGCTCCAGTGGTGCGCACGGATGGGACGGGATCTCACGCTCTACTGGCAGAGCGGAAATGAAATCAAAAAGCTCCGGAGAAAACCGGGAAGCGGACTGCCGGATTACGATCTCGCCAAGGCCGAAACGGTCCGGACCCTCGCCCCCGGCGAATACCTCTACGCGATGGCACCGCTGACCGACGGACAGCTCCTCCTCAACATGAAGCCCCTGACCTGCGTCTCCCAGACCACCGGGCGCACGCTCTGGACCTATCAGAATCCCTATCCCTCAAACTCGCACGACAGTCCCCTGCCCGCGCCGGGAGAGATCCAGCACACGCTCAATGTCGAAGGCGAAGTCGCCGTTCCGAACTTCGGCAAGGTCTTCCTGCTGAACGGCAACAAGGGACTCCGCTATCTCTTCAGCGGCGATGGGATTTTCCTCGGAACCATCTTCGCCGACCAGAGACTTGCCGAACCGCTCTCCATCTCCAATGTTCAGGAGGGTATGGACCTTTCGAACTATTCCCTGATGGATGAAGCCTTCTGCGGAACCTTCGAACGCGGAGCCGACTGGAAAGTCTATTTCTCCGGCGGCAAGAACCACCATTCGATCTACGAAATCAAAGGACTGGATTCCCTGAAACGCTTCTCGCAGGACATCCATTTCTCCGGCAAGGAGCGAAAACTGGCGGAGGAATCCCGGATCCGCGAAATTCAGAAGAAAAAAGCCGCCCTCATTGAAACGCCCTTCGTTCTGCCCCGTATTCAGGGCAACGACTGGAAAAATGTTCCGGAACAGAAGGTGTTCAGCAATGGAAAACTATTCTACTCCTATCGTCTGGCTTACGACAGCACCCATCTCCGCGGACAATTCCGCGTCAACGATCCCACCCCCTTCCGCAACAACGGCGGCGACTGGAAAATGCTGTTCAAGACGGGCGATTCGGTCAATCTGGAATTTGCTTCGGCAAAAGGAAAGGACCCCGCGAACGGAGATCTCCGGCTGCTGATCGCTCCGCTGCGCGGACAGGCGGTCGCGGTGGCTTACCGCTACAAACTGGAGGGAGACCACAGCAAAACCGCCTCGGAATTCTCGTCGCCGATCGGGAAAACGGTCGTCGACAAGGTGGAAATCCTCAAGGATGCGAAGATCCGGGCAACCCGCGGCGGCAGCAGTTATCAGGTCGATTTCTCCATTCCGCTCGCGGAACTTCCGCCGCTGGCAAAGGAGACGTTCTATTATGACGCGGGCGTTATTTTCTCCGATGCTGACGGAAGCCGGAACAGTTTCAATCTGTTCCACCACAGCCCCCTGAAAGGCATCACGGCCGATGTCCCGAGCGAAATACGGCTCACGCCGAATTATATGAAACAAATCACGAAACTCATGAAAGGCTCCTCAAAATGAAATTCTTTCTCTCAGCAATCACCGCGGCGGCGCTTCTGCTTCCGGCGAGTTCGTTCGCGGAACGGATTCTTGTCGTCGGCGACAGCATTACCGGGCATTCCATGAATTTGAAATTCGGCTACACGCATCAGGTGCGCAAAGCGCTCAAAGAGTCCGGAGTCGGCGATGTCGAATTCATTCCGCTCGGCGGAAGCGGTCAGTCGGTCTCCTCCTGGCGGAACGTGATCCGGGAATCCCGGGAGAAAAACCGGAAGCTCGACATCCCCGGAATCTTCGTCAAAGAGGAGTTCGACAAGGGCGCCGATACCGTCATCATCTTTCTCGGCATGAACGACGCACTCGCTCCGTATACCGATTTCTCCTCTCTTCAGCGCTGGAAAGACGAATACCGAAAGCTCATCAGCGATCTGAAAGCCAGACTCAAATTCAAAAAACTCATCCTTGCCCCGCCCACCATGCTGACCGAAACACCGTTCTCCTATAAAAACAAGCTGATGGATGAAATGGCAAAGCTCATCCGCGAACTGGCAAAAGAGAACGGCGCGGAATATCTCGATACCCGCGAAACCTTTCAGAAATACCATGAAGCCATGCGGAAACAGAATCCGAAACAGAACTTCATGCGGGATTACGTGCACCCGAACGAACCGGGACACAACAGTCTGACTCTCTCCTTTCTGAAAGCGGTCGGACGTAAAAACGTCACCGATCACTATTTCCAGAAAACCATGCCCGCATCCATGAAAGTTGAGCAGAAAACCGGAATGAGTCTCTATGTGCAGAACAGCCGTGTTCCGGGAGAATTCACGATCCGGGGCTCCCTCACCGGCGGCGATTTCAAAGCGCTCAAAACTCAGCTTCCGGAAGGACTGACTCTCAAAAAGATCGACGGTTCGGCAAACGACTTCACTCTCACGATAAGCGGTGAACTCCGGCAGCTGAAAAACACGGTCACGGTCTCCGCCGGGCCCGTGAAGCAGACTCTCGCCCTGAATGCGCCCTTCCTGATCTCCACCGGCTACGACAGCGGACGCTGGTTCAAGCCGGCCGACTTCCAGAAAGAGAACGCCGAAACACAGATCGACCGCGATGCAAAAGCAGGAAAAGATGTCACGCAAAGCATCGTCAATGGAAAGAAAACGGAATGGCTGGTCTACTATCCGACTGCCGACGTTACCGGAGGGGATGACCCGAACGCGGTGGATTTTGCCTCCGTCACCAACGGCAAGCCGTTTGAATCGGGATATCTTCTGCGCTACATCCATTCACCGGAAGCAAGGAAAGTCAATCTGAGTGTCGGATCAAAGACCTTCGCAGGACAGGAACAGATCACAGTCCACCTCAACGGGAAAGAGGTGTACAGCGATATCATCACATCGAAAAAAGGGAAACGCGATTCCGTTCCGGTGGAACTGAAAAAAGGATGGAACACGCTGGTCGCACGAGTCTGCCATGCCACCTGGCAGTGGGCGGCGAGCGTCGGATTCAAGAACGCCGACGGATCGGATGTCTCCGGTCTGACCTGTTCCATCACACGCAAATAAGGAGCGGAACATGAAATTTTCAAAACATCTGACCGCACTTTTCGCAGGGGCTTCCCTCATTCTGCCTCTCGGGGCGCTGGACATCATGGACGGTGTCATGTACGCCGTTCCCGCGCCCGCGAATCTCAAAATCGACGGAAAACTCAGCGACTGGGATTCCTCCGGAAAAGAGTGGCTCGCCCTCTCACGCGAAGTCGCCGACCGCTTCTCCGGCGAGGTCATGGTCATGTACGATGACAACGCCCTCTATCTCGCCGCGGACATTCTCACCGGCGGCGGTCCCATGAAAAACACCAACAAGCCGGGGGAAAAACCGTGGATCGGGCACAATCTGGAATTCCGCTGCATCGCGACTCCCAAAGCACCCCATCCCCTGCGCATTGCGAAAAACGACATCAGCGATCCGAGCGTGAAAGCCTATGCGCCCTACATCAAAACCATGGCGATCTGGATGGAGACCGTCACCCGCACGCCCCACATCACCCTTCAGGACGGCCCCCCGTACCCGGGCAGCATGATCCACGATCCGGAAGGAGTTCAGCTTGCATTCGGAGAGACAAAAAATCCCGACCGTTATCAGATGGAAGCGCGTATTCCATGGAAACTCCTCGGCGTGAAATCCGGGAAAAATCCCTTCAAACCCGGCGAAGCCATGACGGCATTCTGGACCGTTCTCTGGCCGCAGAGCATCACCCAGCGCGCGGAAGCGCTCCGCATCGCGCCCACCACCGGTTTCGGATGGGCATGGCACGGAGTCGACAAATGGGGAAAAATCGTCTTTGCTCCCGACAACAAGCTCAAACGCCACAATCCGGATCTGAAAAGCTATCTGGCTCAGACAGAGAAAGCTCCCGACTGCGACAGTTTCATCGTAACTATGCCGAACGACGGAATGCTCTCGGTCAGCATCATCGGGAAAGACGGCTCCGTTCTGCGCGAGATCGCGGGAGGGGAACGTCACAAAAAAGGCCCCGTCACCCTCTACTGGGACGGCTTCGACTGGCGCGGCAATAAAATGCCTGTCGGCGAATATTCATGGAAAGCCTACATTCACGATCCGCTGAAGGTCTCATTCACCGGCGCCGCCGGGACCTCCGCCAAAGTCCCCTATGAAACACAGGACGGCAGAGGAAACTGGGGCGGAAACATGGGCCCCGCCACAGCCGTCTCCAGCGACGAACATGGCCTTTATTATCTCTGGGGCAGCAACGAAGGCGGACAATCCATCGTCAAAACCGATTTCGACAACAACGTTCTCTGGCGCACCACCCCGTATGTGATCGAAGGCGGATACGGTCCTCACGTCGCCATCGGCGCGAACCGGAAATACGTCTATGTCCTTTCCGGCTGGTTCAACACCTTCCTCACCCGCTACGATGCGAAAACCGGACTTACAGCCCCCTTCGGCGATCAGCGTTTTCTCACGCTCGATTCCTACGGGAAGACCCCTCCCCAGCAGCTCGACTGGAATACGCCGATGCCTTCCGCCAACTCCATCGTTGTCACGGAAAAGGAAGTCTTCGTCCCCCTCCACTACAAAGGCAAAATCCATGTTTTCGATGCTGAGACCGGCGCCCTGAAACGCACCCTTCCCTGCGAATGGGCGCGCGGAGCCGCTCTCGACCGCAACGGCGACCTCTATGTGCTCACCATGCGAGACACCAACGGCTGGCACAACCGTGGAGCGGAACTGCACCGCTTCGCCAAGGCACAGGGAAAATCCCGCATGGTCATGCGTCTGCCCGGACAGATCCAGAATCCCTGGAATGTCGCAGCGCATAACGGGAAATTCTATATCTCAGACAACGGATTTTCCAATCAGATCTGGATCGCATCGAATGGAAAAATTGTCGGAACGCTCGGCACGGAAGGCGGCCGCCCGTGGTACGGAAAATACGATCCGAAAGGACTGCTTCATCCCGCCGGGCTCCACATCGACCGCTTCGGCAAACTGCATGTTGCCCAGGCAGCCATCCCGAGCGTCTTCCAGAAATACGATGCGAAGACTCTTGCGCTGGAGGGAGAACTCTTCGGAGAGGTCGGCTACTGTCCGCCGAGCTGGCCGGACTGCGATGATCCGCTGCTTGTGTACGTCAAGGATTACTTCTCCAACGGGCTGATCCGCAGCCGTCTCAAAGGCGACGGCACCTCCTCCGGAACCGAAGCCTACTGGCGCTTCTCCAAAATGGACTGGCCTTATTCCCTCCGGAACTGGATCTCGAACTACAAGGTTCCGCGAGTCTTCCGGGGACCGGGCAATCTCAAGTACATGTTTGCCGCCGGACTGAATGCGAATCCCGCCGTGCTCGTCCGCATGGAAGGCGATACGCTCAAACCGGTCAACAGCTTCGGCACCGACGGCATCCATCCCGGACTCACCGTCTGGAGCGATCGCAACGGAAACGGGAAAATCGATCCGGAGGAGATCCGCATCGTCACAAAACTTGCCGGACAGACACTCGATGCAAAATGGCAGGCTCATGCAAGCAAAGTCGATGACCGCGGCAACATCCATCTCACGGCAAGCGACAACAAAGTCTATTTCATCCCCTTCCGTTCGCAGGGAAAAAACGGCTGCATGGAATGGGATTTCAACCGCTCGAAAGTTCTCGTGCAGGAGATCATTCCGGGAGCCGGAACGCCGCTGTTCTACACCGCGCGCGAACAGATCACCGGAATCGACGAGGACAGCAAGGGAAATCTCTATCTTTCCTTCAATACGAACCTCAAGTACGCCTCGCCCGAATGGACAAGCAAACTGAAGTTCGGACTCGGGCACAGCGGACGCTTCAACGCGGTCAAGATCGTCTCCTTCGATCCGCAGGGCAGACAGCGTTTCCTGGTCGGGCGGAAAGCCACCGGAGTTCTGCGCGACGGCGAAATGTATCATCACTGGACCCAGGCGGGAATGCTCGGCGATCACTACGTCGCAGTCGGTTCCGAATGGACCCCCTTCACGCTCTATACCTCCGACGGCTTCTTCGTCCAGTCGCTTCTGGCGGACCCGAACCGCGGAGAAACGCCGAGTCCGTTCAGCCTCGGCGGCGGAGAGACCTTCGCCGGACAGATCCGCTACTTCCCCGAACGCTCCGAAGCCTATCTCTATACCGGCAACACCCACGGAATGGTCTATCGGATCGAAGGCCTCAACAAAGACGGGACAATCAAAGGGGAAAAACGCTTCTCCGGAAAAATGAAGCTGACACGTCATCTTGACCCGTTCGCGGAAAAAACGGAGACGGCAAAGGTGGTCTTTGAACCGCTCAGCGATCCGCTCCGGACGGGTGAATGGAAAAGTTCCGCCATCCTCAACGACAACAGCGGACGCCGTCTGGCTGAGGTCAGCTTCGGCTATGACGACCGCACGGTATATGCACGGTTCAACGTCCGGAATCCGAAACAGTTTGTCAACCGTGCGGATGACCCGGCAATGGCGTTCAAGATGGGCGATTCGGTCGGATTCTATCTCGGAAAGCCCGGCAGGAAAGCTCCGACCGATACGGTCCGGATTCTCGCCACCATTCTGAAAGGGAAACCCGTCGTCATCGGCTTCCTCCCGAAATCCGCCGTGCTGAAACATCCGTATGAATACTTCACCCCGGCAGGAGGACGCGTCAAATACGAGTTTGCGGGAATCATTCCGGATGCACGCGCGGTCTTCCGCCCGAACAGCGGAGGATATACAATCGAAATCGCCGTTCCACGCAAAGCATTGCCGGATTATGAATTCAAAAAAGGCGGAAGGATCGCTCTGGAAGCCGAAGTGCTTCTCTCCGGCAACGGAGTCCGCGGACTCCAGACCCTCTCCCGTAACCATCTCTTCACGCCGCGCTCCGCCGGACAGGCAAAGATGGTGGACGACATCCCGAGCGAAGCCAGAATCTATCCGCAATACATGAAAAACGCGGAAATCAAATAATTGCCTTCTTTCCGGAAAAGGAGCCGTCGGAATCTCCGCTGACGGCTCCTTTTCTTTCATATGAAATCGTTTTCCTCTTGAATCCGCCGCAAAAATAGATACATTATCCGAAGATTCAAAAAAGGAGTCTGATTGTGAATATGGACAAACTGTTGAAATCCGTCGAACCGCGATTCGACGAAGCCGTTTCCATGCCTTCTTCGATCTGTCATTCCATCGGCTACCACAGCCGTCTGCCCGATGGATGCATCTGTCACAGCACCCGGGAGGCAGTTTATTACGCGCTGGCGCTGATCCGCTCCGGGAAAAAGAAAAATCTCGCACGGGCGGAAAAAGTCATCCGCGCCGTTCTTGCGCTTCAGGAGACCAATCCTTATAAACAGACCTACGGCATCTGGCCGTGGTTTCAGGAGGAGCCTCTGCCGAAAATGGCGCCGCCCGACTGGAACTGGGCCGATTTCATCGGCGCCGCCCTCTGCCATATCCTGATCGAACACAAACAAGAACTTCCGAAACCGCTCGTCAAAGAGATCACCGAAGCGCTGGAACGAGCGGCATGGTCCATCTTCCGGCGGAACGTCCAGCCGGGTTATACGAACATCGCTCTCATGGGAGCCGCCGTCACATCCGCGGCCGGACGGATTCTCAAAAACGACCTGCTCACCGAATACGCCCGGGAACGGATCAAGGCTTTCTGGGAGTTCACACAGGAGACCGGCGGACTCAATGAATACAACAGTCCGACTTACACCTTTGTCGCGCTGTTCGAAACGGAACGAATCCTCCAGCTTTCCAATGACCCCGAAACGTGCGAATATGCGGAAAAACTCCGCCGTCTCATCTGGCAGTCGCTCGCGGACCACTACCATCCAGCCACCGGACAGCTCGCAGGACCGCACAGCCGGGCGTATGCGTCGCGTCTTGACACGGGAATCATCCATTATCTCGCGGCGATGACAGGAGTCGACATTCCCGGCGCCGATCCGGAAGAGGAAAAAAACGATCTGAGTCTGTTCTCCGGAGAAACACATCTGCCGTGTCCGAAGAACATCGCGAAACGCTTCCGCAAACTCCCGAAAAAAGAAGTGGAATCCACACAGCGATTCATCAGGCGGGAACCGGATTCCGATTCCTTCTACGGCACCACATGGCTGACGGAACAGGCGACCCTCGGTTCGATCAGCCGCTGCTGCACCTGGGTGCAGGGACATCCGCTGATCGCCTACTGGGTCAACGGGAAAAAACCGGCGGTCTTCCATTTCAACTTCCTGAAAAACGGAAGGGAATTCTCCTCCATGGGACTCCGTACGGCACAGAAGAAAAACATCGCTCTGACCGCCTTTCATCCGCTGACCGATCGCGGAGACTATCACATCCATCTCGACCATCCGGCGGATCAGACCTTCCGCGCCGCCGAACTTATTCTGCGCTACAGGCTGGAAGCCGAAAATGCGGAAGTCTGCGAACTCTCCGACTCGGTGTTTGAACTCCGGGCGGGAGAGTGGAAGGCTGTCGTCCACGTTCCGGAAGGATCGTTCGACGGGACCCCGACCGCCTGCGCCTGCGGAAAAACGGAAAACGGCGCATACGTCGATATCATCTGCTATGCCGGCCCTGAAAAGGCATTCAAGTTCGATGAAACTCTTCAGGACCAGCTGGCGGCCGCAGTCGAGATTCTCAAAGCGGACGAAGAGGTCTCCGCAGACCTGCCTGATGTAAAATCCGAAGGCGACGCCGTCACCGCCGCATGGCGCGGACTCAGCGTCACGGTCCCCCTCCGCGGCGTCCCATACGACTGAAAGGCATCCGGAATACGGATCAGCGCCCGCTTTCTTCGGCAAAAAGACGTTTCAGATTCCGGAACAGGAGTTCGGATCCGGAATCATTCGGATGAATGCCGTCCACATAATATGCCGGATCGTCCGGCAGGAGAGTCCGCCCGTCGATGAAACGAACCCGCGGAAACTCCGCGGCAAGACCGCGGAGCGCTTCGCAATAGTCATCCAGGTGCAGACCCAGATCATTCGGTTCGGTCCGGCCCGCCCACGGGATCGGACCGAGCAGAAAAACATCAGCATCCTTCCGGGAAAGAAGCGGAAGAAGCGTCCCCTTCATATCCTCCAGATACGCCCCCAATGGACGCGACGTATTGAAATCATTCACACCGAATCCGAGAAGCGCGCGGTCCCATTCATACTCCAGCGCACAGGAACCGAGCCGTTGATCCGCGGTCGCTCCGGCGACACTCAAATTGCAGTATTCGCTCTCCAGAAAACGCGCGAGCCGGTCCGCATACGCCAGCGACGGACGCGACACCGTCATTCCCTGCATAATGGAATCCCCGATGAACAGCATTGCATGATCCTTCCGGGGAACGTTCTCCACCCGCGCGCCCTCGTCCACTTCAAGCGCCCCGACAAAACATTCCACCAGATGCGGAAGCTCCATTTCCACTTCATGCATTTTCCCGTCAAG
>CALXMJ010000063.1 GCA_944389445.1 uncultured Victivallales bacterium
TTGAGGCAGACGGAGTCTCCGGGAAAGGGGAACTGCTGATCGACGACATCGCCTTCACCGGCGGAGTCAGCAGTCAGCGGATGGTGACAATCCGTCCGGAACTTGCCCCGCTGGCTTCTGAACCGGGACGGCCTCTGCACGCCTCCTATCGGCTGCGCAGCGCGTCGGCAGAGGAGGTTTCGGGTGACCTTTCCATTACTCTCCGCGATGAGCTTGGACGGAGCACGGGGCAAGCGAAACAGGCTGTGAAAATTCCAGCGTTCGGTTCTGCCGCAGTGAAATTCGAACTTCCAGCGCAGCAGATCGGCAGTTACCATGCCGAGGTGATTTTCACTTCGGATCGCTGCAGAAGCAGCTATCTGGACTGGTTTGCCGTCTTTCAGCCGAATAATGGACGGAAGAACCATACACCGATGTGGTTCGGTATTCAGGATACCGTCATGTGGAATGGCGAGACGGAAAATGCACTTCACAACCGCTGGAAGAAGCTCGCGGGTTTTGACATTGAGCGTTTCTGCATCACCGGCGGACGCATTGAGACCGGAACGGCCGACAGCTTTCCGGCAATCCGCCGCTATATGAACGATTATGAAAAGCTCGGCATGCTTGCCTGCATCTCCTACACCGACGGAGTCCCCGCCTATACTCAGAAAGTGCCCAAATATCGGGCTGCGCCGACTATACTGCCAGCGTTCCGCTCACACATGGAGAAGGTATTCGGCTGCTTCAAGTTTTTCGATTCGGCCCGCTATTTTGAATTCTGGAACGAACCCGATCTCGATTTCTACAACGGAACCTTCGAGGACTATCTTGCGGCACTGCGAGTGATCCGCGAAGCTCGCGACGCGGTGGCGCCCGCCATTCGCCTTACGACCGGGGGAGTGACAATCAAACATCCGCGGGAAAAGAAGAATTTCTCGCGCAACACCTACATTCAAGCAAAAGAGTATTACGACATTGCCAGCTTTCACGCACACGGCAGTCTGATGGACTATGTCGAACGGCAGGAGAAAGTGGAGGCATGGCTGGCGGAAGCGGGCAAGGATGTTCCGATCTGCAATACTGAAACCGGCGATCGCGTCGGTTACGCCCCGGAGACCATCCGCCGACAGGCGGGTACGCTTGCCAGAAAGATCATCTACGCGAAAAGCCGCAATTCGGAATTTTACATCTGGTTCACTCTTCAGGACTACTGGGATATGGATCCGGAGGCGGATGACTCTTTCGGACTGGTTACCAGCGACAATCGGCCGAAACCATCTTTTGTCGTATACAACGAACTGATCCGCCGTCTCGGCAATACCGGACGCGGGGAAAAGCTCTCGGACAAGCAGCTTGATCTTTACCGATTCCGATCGCGGGATGGCAAACAGGAAATTCTGTCGCTCTGGCCGCGGATTGCCGGAACACGCCAGCTTCTCTCTCTGGAAGGAAGCGGTCCACTGGAGGCAGTCGATCTTTATGGTAGAAAAATTCCGATCACGTCTTACAGTGGTTATGCGGCAATTCCAGTCGATGACGTAATCTACATTTCGTATCCGGTGGGTTGTTACCGTCTGGGAACTCCTATTGCCGTGCAGAATCGAATTACCGGATGTCCTGCGGGAGGTATCGTCAATGTGGAAATCCGGGTCCGCAATCCCTTTGACCGGGAAATGGAACTGCAGGATGCCCGCGGACGGAAAATTCTGAAACCTGATGAAACAATTCTTCTTCCGGTTCCGTTCTCTGTTCCGGCCAACGCCGTTAACGGAATGCTTGCACGGGAGGAAAAAGTGAAATTGACACTTGGAACCGAAACAATGGAATGGAGTGTTCCTGTCACGGTCAATGTCTGCTATCCCGTTGCAAAAGGCACTGCACCGGCGGCACACATCGAATTGAAGACTCTGGACAAGGTTTGCGAAATGAGTTTTGATCCGCATATTCCGCGCTGGATGGGGCCGAAGGATCTTTCCTGTTCCTTCGGAATGAGTCGGAGAAACGATCATCTGCTCCTTTCCGTCGATGTTGCCGATGACCGGCATGTCATGAACAGTCTTCCGGAAAACGGCTGGCGGGATGACAGTATTCAGATTGCGTTTTCCTCTCTGGACGGAAAATATACCGAGCTCACACTTTCCGGTCGGGATGGAAAAGGTGCCGCTTATGCTCATATTGCCTATCAGGAGGACCTGAAAGGCATCTGGAAAGTTCCGGTCAGTGTAATTCATCGGAATGGCATTACCCGCTATCGGGCAGAACTGCCGCTTGCGAAACTCGGCATTTTGAACCGTTCCGGAACTCTTTTCCGTTTTGCTTTTCTGGTCAATGAAAACGACGGCAAAGGCCGCATCCGCTGGATGGAATGGATGGGTGGAATTGGCAGGGCAAAAAATCCGGATGAATTCGGCTGGGGAGTCCTCAATTGAAAATGCCAATAAAACAGAAGGATAATTTTTTCCAGGAGCTGTAAAGCCCTGGAAAAAATAGCAGCCTTATAAAATGCAGTTGCAACGAAAAATGGACAGCCTGACTTCTGGAAGATGCCTGTGGAATTAAGGTCTTCTGAATATAAGGATATCTCCTGATCGAATAGCAATTTTCAAATCAGAGATGGTGCGACAAAAAGACTTCATAAAATTCTACGGGAGGAGCTCGATTCATTCGCCGTGGCGGTACATTTGTCTGTCGAACGGGGCAATCGGGGCAGGCGCGCAGTGCTGGCGGGAAAGTGCGCATGGGAACGCTGGGAAGAGGAGTTTCCGCACTTCACCAGGCGGGAACGGGAAAGTGTTTATCTGGAAATCAAGTGTTTGGCGGAAGGGATTCTGGGGACATTTCCAAGGAAAAAACAACTGAGGAGAGACGCGGGCGCGCACGCCAGGAGAATCGCCATACAGCGTTATCTGGAAAGCAATGAATACATCAGGCTTTTCCGTGACGGAAGGGAAATGCATTAATCGGCGGCTTATTCCCGCATTCACTCCGTCCTGCGGACGGTTCCGGCGCTTCCGGATCGCCTTTCTTTGAAAGCCGATCCTCCAGCGTCGGTCAATTTTAATCCATCATTCAAATATTCCTGATTTGCAATCACATTTCTTCATGCTATTTTATTCTTATCGACAGAACAAGATTCATTATTGTATCATATTGACTGTCAATTTATTAGCATGGAGAAAAGAGTCACCTGTTTTTTACTGAAAAACAGAACCATTTATTCTCGCACATGACACCTAAAAAGAAGCTCAAGAGATGATAAAAGGGAACATTACATTTATAATTTGTATTCTCTTGTTACAAATAACTCTACCATTAATCATTCAAGCGCAAGAGAGCAAAACAAATAAATTAGCTCAGGAACCAATATCCCGGTATCTGCAATTGCCTCCACATTTGACATTTGTTCTTTCTTGCATAGAAAAAGAAAATGATTCTTCCTCTTTGCGAGGTAGAGTGGGATTCCAGTTTTCCGGGAACTCTTTACCTTCAGAATCATTTTTCATCGGATGGCGGAATGCCATGCTTTTTGAAAAGTCCACCAAAGATGTTTATGGTTTTTATTCGGGGGTCTATGGAAATGTGGAGGAGATGTACGGCATTCAAATATCGACTCTAAATGAGAGCCTGAAAATGGAAGGGGTCCAAATAGCCATTTTCGCCAATTTATCCAATGCAGGCAATGGTGTACAAATTTCCGCAATCATGAATTCGGCATCAAACTGGAATGGTATTCAACTATCTCTAGGAGGAAATCAGATTTTGAGTAGCAAGCAAAGCGAAAAAAATGCCGAAAATTATCTTTGTCAAATGGCTTTGATTAACATAAATGAGCAGGAAAAAGGTGTTTTATTTCAAATTGGCATTTTCAATCGCTCTGTTTCCCGGTGCTTGCAAATAGGAATCCTGAATTATTCGGAAAAAGCATTTTTCAAGTATTTTCCGATCATAAATTTCTAGATTCTGTTCACACTATTGACTTTTTCTGTATTGATGCTAATTGTCTATATGAAAATTACGCAAGAACAATACGAGAAAATCAAAAAATATTTGCCGCGTCAACGCGGGAATGTGAGCATGAGCAACCTCCAGTTGGTAAATGCGATCTTGTATGTCACGGAAAACG
>CALXMJ010000064.1 GCA_944389445.1 uncultured Victivallales bacterium
GCCTCAGCGCTGGCAGTACCAGCCTGCTGTCGACAGCAAAACCCCGCCCGATAAAGCCGAATGGAGTCTCCCCGCCGCTGCTCACAAACAGGCGAAACTGCCGAAAAAACAGCAGTGGAATCAGAAAATCACCGCCGCGGACAATATCTGGATGCGACAGGAATTCCAGATTCCGGAGCAGCAGAAAAACGATCGTTTTGTACTGGATTTTGAGCGCATCAACGGAAATGCAATCGTCTTTGTCAACGGAAAGAAAGTCGGAGAGCGTCTTGGACCTTACGGGACGCTGGAGATCACAAAATTTGTGAAACCGGGCAGGAATGAACTTCTGCTGTTCAATACGCGCAACTATACCGATGTCAGCCGGACCTTCGAAAATGACCCTCTGCGCTACACGGCGCGCGGTCCCGGAGCGCTGTACGGAGAACTGGCTGTCAAACAGTGGGCGCTGGGAATCGACCATGTCAACCTGATCCGTCTTCCGGTTCCGGCGGCGGTCTCCGACGCATGGGCGGAAACAAGCTGGACCGACAAGGAATTGACACTCCATCTGGAATTCGATGCGGCAAAGGCGGTCTCCGGCGCTTCCGTCGTCTGCGATATTCTTGATGCACAGGGCAAAAAGGTCCTCTCTCTGGAAAAGAAAAATCTGAACCTGAAACAGGGAGTTGAAACGATATCCCTCCGTCAAAAATGGGAAAATCCGATTCTATGGGAACTCGACCGCGGATATCTTTATACCGCCGACATTAAATTGAAAAATGCATCGGGAAGCATCCTTGACACACAGAAGTTCCGGTTCGGCTTTCGGGAAATCCGGGTCGCCGGACGCGATCTGATCCTCAACGGACACAAAAGCCGCTGGCGGACGGAATGGTCGCAGTTCGGCATCACAGAAAACTCCGTTTCGCTCTTCAAGCTGCTCGGGCGCAACATGATCTATTATCAGTCGAATCCCACCGGCTGGTGGCGCAATTGGGCGAATGAAGTCTTCCATTACGATCAGAAGGAACTTGATCTGATGGACCGGGAAGGAATTGCGGTTCTTCTGCCGGTTCCCTCCTGCAACTTTGTCCGCGAACGCTTCTTCTCGGATCCGAAGGTTCGGAAGCAGTATGAAGAGGAAACGGCTCAGTTCATCAAGCGGTACCGGAATCATCCGTCGATCATCGCGTGGTGCACCTCCATGAACTCCTTCAATCCGAGAACCGGAATTCATCCAGACACATTCGGAACAAGAGAAAACTACTCTCACATTCAGGCACGAGTTCTGGATGAATCCTTCAAGATTGTAAAATCCATTGATAAAACCCGTCTGGCATACGGCCATGCGGAAGGAAACCTCGGCGATATCGCCAGCGGCAACACCTATCCGAATTTTGCTCCTCTTCAGGAAGTCGAAGACTGGCCCGAAGTCTGGGCGAAACGCGGCAACATGCCGTGGTGGGCATGCGAATACGCCGCCGTGTATGACGGAAGTTACTTCAAGGGCAAGCAGTTCCTGCTGACTGAATATGCGGCGATCAATCTCGGCAATGAGGCGTATCGTCTGGAGACCGACAAGCAGCTGGAAAGGACCCGCGATCTCGGACTCGAAAACCGGGGACATGGCGGCGGCATGGTGGCAGTCTCCAAATATGCCCCTCTCTATTTTCTGGTTCAGGGCAGCTACATCAAGGCGACCGACCGTGCATGGCGGACCTGGGGAATCGCCGGATGGCACTACTTCAACTTCGGTGTCGGTTACGGGGAACCGCCGGAGCTGAAAGGCAAACGCCGTCCCTTCGGCCGCTACTTTGCCATGAAAACGCCTGTCACGAAGCGCCCCGCATGGGCTAATGAGTTCTTCGATCTGCATTCCAAGTACATGCAGCCGCTGCTGATTTACATTGCCGGAACTCCGGTCCACACGGACAAGACGCACAGTTTCTATGCCGGGGAAACGGTCAGAAAACAGATTGCGGCGGTCTGGGACGGGCCCGGTGATCTGACCGTTGATGTCACATGGAAACTCACGGACAAATCCGGAAAAACGGTCGCATCGGGAAAAGGGAAAATTCCGCTCAAGGCCGGGGATGTCAAATTCCTGCCGGTGGAATTTCAGGCGCCGTCCGTAAAATCGGTCTCGGAATATACGCTCAACATGACCGCGACAGGATTCCGGGACAAACCGGTCACAGATTCCTTTGACATTGAAATCTATCCGCGGACGGCGGTGGCAAAGGCCTCCCGAGTGTTCGTCTATGATCCGGCGGGCAAATCCCTGCCCTGGATCCGGTCGGTTCTTTCCCCGGTTTCCGTTTACAGGCCCGGAATGAAATGGAATCCCGGTGATGTGCTTGTCATGGGGCGCGAATCCGTCAAACCGGAAATGAAGCTCCCGTTCACCGCGCAGGATGTCAAAAACGGGCTGAAAGTTCTCTTTCTGGAACAGCGGCCGGAGATCTGGGACGCGATGGGGTTCCGCACGATGGATACCGCTCCGCGAACCGTCTTCTTCGGTTCCGATCCCGGAATCCTTCGGAACGGACTCCCGGAAAAAGGACTCCGCTACTGGAACGGCTCGCCCGATCTTCTGCCGGAATTCAAGCACGCAAGAGCCTATGACGTGACCGTGGCTCCGAAAAGCAGCAACCGCAATGCCGTTGCCTCGACCGTAATCGAAACGCCGGTTTCCGCGGGATTCGTACCGTTGCTCTCAACGGAATTCGACATGGCCTATACGCCGCTCCTGCGCATGAACTGCGGCAGAGGAATGATTCTCTTCAGCACACTCGACTTCACAGGAAGGGAAGGGAAAGACCCCGCGGCAATGACGCTCGGGAAAAATCTGCTTCAATATGTGGAACAGGCGGAGAATCCGAACGGCGATGTGCTCGTCGTATATGGTTCCGATGAAAAACAGAAACAGCAGATTTCCAAGGTTTTGAGTGCGGGCGGAACGGTCGTTTATATCGGACTCAATGCAAAACAGCTTGCAGCGAAAGGTATTGTCAGTCAAAGGAAAGAGGTCCGGCGCGTGACATTCCCGGAATCGGGAATTTTTGCAAAACTGTTCCCATGGAATCTGCTGCGCTGGCGCGACCTGCTGACCGTCAACGCCATCGTCTCCTCGAAACCGGCAGGAGAGATCGGCGGCGACGGAGTTTTCCTGCTTCGGAAAAACGGAAAAGGTCAGGAACTTTTCCTCCAGGTTTCGCCCGCCATGCTGGAAAACCGGTATAAAGATCCGGCAAAGCAGGAATCCATCCAGCTCAGCGTCATCCGCTTGAAACAGCTTGTCGCCCGCGCCGCGACGGCCTTCGGAGCGGATGCTTCCGATGAACTTGCCGCCCGTGTCACCAAGGTGCAGAAAGGAGCCACATTCCAGAATCTGGATTCCTGGTTTGTCTTCGGTCCGTTCTACGCAGGAAGAAAAACAAAGCCCGCCGATGCGCTCGCACGCGAATGGCCCGGCGAAAAACAGGCGCTCTCCGGAGATATGAATCCGAACCTCACCTACAAGACGGAGGATGGACGGACTCTTGATTTCCGGAAAACGGTCAGCGCGAATCCGGATGGATTCAATGATCTGGGCAGAACTCTTGAGAGCAATCGTGCCGATGCTGTCGGTTATGCCATCAAGACGATCCGTTCCGAAACCGATCGCAAAGCAATGCTTCGACTCGGAGTTGACTACTTCTTCCGGGTCTATCTCAACGGAAAACTCGTCTTCGAACGGACCGTAAACCACGGGGCTCCGAAACCGAATATCTTCAAACTGCGCATCGACCTCAAAAAAGGCGAAAATGTGCTTGTCATGAAAATCTATACAGGAAGCAAAGGCTTCGGATTCTGGTCGAATCTCTCGGAACCGGGCGTCGATTTCTCGAAGATCGAATCCACAAGAGACAAAGAACTGATCTACGATCCAGAGATCAAAATAAGGAACCCCTATGAATTCTACTACTGGTAAACGAATCTGTTCCGCGGCGGTGATTCTGCTCGCCGCCGCGGCGGTTTTCTCTGATTCCGCCGAAACGTTATTGTACAAGGATGATTTCGAATCCGTCGTGCCCGGCAGAGCTCCGTTGAAATGGAGCCGGGCATGGGGAGATCAGGGAAAGGATCTATTTTATGTTTCCAGCGAAACTTCTGCCGCCGGCAACAATTCGCTGATGTTTCAAAGACTCGATTCGCCCGGTCAGTGGGGAGCTGGAATCCGCCTGCCCTCTCCCAAAAAGGGGATTCAGAAAATCGAATTCAAATTCGCCCTCGACGGGCCGGAGGATCAGACTTGCATCTCGTTCGAGATCCGGGATGCAAAACAGGTGGGATTGCGGCTTTTAAGCACCTCCATGAAACGGCAGGTTCTCAGAGCTCAATCTCCAGCCAAAACTAAAAAAAAGAAAACAAAGGGTGATGGGACTCTTGGACGAATCTCCAATGACCGCTGGTATCAGCTCTCCTTCTCCCTGCCTCTGACTCCAGAAGACGGAGAGTACGCTCTCTGTGAACTGACCGATCTTGCGACCGGGAAACGGACCTCCATAGAAATTCTGTTCCGGCATCCGAATGACGGACTTGGGAGCCTATATCTGAATTTTCCGCCCTACACAAAAAACTATCGGGTATTCCTTGACGACTTCCGCGTAACGCTCAAAAACAAATAATTCTAAAAAATTATTGTGACGGAAAAATGCGAATGCATTTTTCTCGGGTCAAGGACTGTGTCCTTGTCGCGGTCCAGCGGCGAGACGCTGGTCGTGCATAGCACGAAACGCTTTTTATTAAAAAATGCGAGAGGAGAAAACCGCTTTGAAAAGCGGTTCTTCTCCCCTCACACTCCTCTCTTTCCCTAAACTTTTGACGCCTTTGCGTCTACACGCAAAGGCTCTCCTTCGTAGATCCACAACAGACATCTATTCGGAAATCTTTATGACGGAAAAATGCGAACGCATTTTTCTCGGGTCAAGGACTGTGTCCTTGTCGCGATCCAGCGGCGAGACGCTGGTCGTGCATAGCACGAAACGCTTTTTATTAAAAAATGCGAGAGGAGAAAACCGCTTTGAAAAGCGGTTCTTCTCCCCTCGCGCTCCTCTCTTTCCCTAAACTTTTGACGCCTTTGCGTCTACACGCAAAGGCTCTCACGTTTCTTATTCTGCAAGGATGGCAATCGGCCAATTTGCGGGATCCGCCTGACAATGTGCTCCGGGTTTCATGCCGCTGGTCAGCGCCTTGTCCTTTTTTCCGGGATCCTTGTCGTGCAGATAGAGCGCAAATCCGAACGGAAAACCTTTTTTCAGGACGATCGGCAGAATATAACGCTCCGCAAAGGTGAGGGTATACGCATAGCCGTTTTTCGTGCGGGTGAATTCGCATTTCACGTTTTTCGATGCCTCGTCTTTGCTCGGCATGTTCACACCGTCGGCGAGCTGATGGAAGACCTCCTTGAAACGGTAGACAACGCCTTTTCCGTTTTTCTGGGCGAAATCGTAGCGGTAATCGTCGTCATCGTATCCGGGTTTCGAGTTGGAGCGGCCGTTCGCGCCGCAGTCGAAGTAGACTTCGAGGCATCCATCATGAACCCAGAGCATCCGTTCCGCGCCCGGACGCTTCCACTGTGCGGAAGTATCCATGAAATTGTCATCCGTCACCTCCACGCGGATGTAGAGATTGCGGCGATCCCATGCGAGCTTGTAGACCGCTTCCAGATCGCCTTTTTTGATTCCGGGCTGCGCGGGATGGTAATTCGTCATCGGGATTCCCGGAAGCCGCGACCAGTCCGGAGTTCCATTGACACGCGGAACGTAGAAGTAATCCATGTTCCAGCGTTTTGTCAGCCGATCGCCTTTCGACGGGGTCACGGTGAGCTGAAGCTCGGAATGATAGAGCTTATCCGGTTCAATCTTCCGGCGCGGTGTGAGCTCGAACGCCTGCATTCCTTCGGGTTTCAGCCGATAAGCCGTCTTTTTTCCGCCGGCCTCCAGTGTTCCGGTTCTGGGGGAGACGGTGCGGTTGCGG
>CALXMJ010000065.1 GCA_944389445.1 uncultured Victivallales bacterium
ACTGGAT
The DNA here is from genome assembly GCA_944389445.1 of uncultured Victivallales bacterium. GTDB lineage: Bacteria > Verrucomicrobiota > Lentisphaeria > Victivallales > UBA1829 > UBA1829. The sequence continues at coordinate 8 of CALXMJ010000065.1, forward strand.
GGAGAAGGGAAGGCATCCGGCTCGTACCGGGAGATTCGCTATCCGGTTTCCGATTCGCCGGACGTGCTGGCATTTTTCGCGGAGACTGCAAAGCTTCCGTTGAAAGAGGCGGTCGGCAAAGCTCTGGCGAACACATCCTTCTGGGATATGGATTTGAATACGGTTCCGGGACTGGCGGAACTGGTGACGGAAAAGGTGGCGCTGATCGACAATGCCGGTATTCGCGAAGCTGTGAAAAGCATCCTTTGAACGGCTGGAAAACAAACGGAACAGAGAACGAAATCAGAGAGGTGTTGCATGCGCAGTATCCGGATTCATCCGCTGGACAATGTCGCAGTGGCATTGGAGGAGCTTTCTCCGGAAATCACGGCGGGGCACAAGTTCGCGCTGGCGGACATTCGCGCCGGAGAAAACATCATCAAATACGGCATGCCGATCGGCAGGGCGATCCGTGATATCAAATCCGGAGAGCATGTGCATACGCACAACATGAAAACCAATCTGGAAGGAATTCTCGAGTACCGTTATGAACCGGTATCGGTGAAAACCGCTGCTGTGGATTCTGAAGAGACGTTTTCCGGATTCCGGCGGAAGAATGGAAGCGTCGGTGTGCGGAATCATATTTTCATTGTGCCGACCGTTGGCTGTGTGAACAAACTCGCGCGGACATTGGCGGAAAAGCTCAACCGGAAGCTCCCGTCCGGAAGTGTGGACCGGGCGCTGGCTCTGGAGCATCCGTTCGGCTGTTCCCAGCTCGGAGGCGATCACGAAATGACGCGTGCGGTTCTCCGGGGATTCGTCCGGCATCCGAACGCGGGGGGTGTCCTGGTAGTCGGGCTCGGGTGCGAGAACAATACGATTGACTCCTTCCGGGAAATGCTTGGAGAGTTCGATCCGGAACGGGTGAAATTCCTCGTGGCGCAGAAGGAGAGCGATGAAGTCGCCGCCGGGATCTCTCTGCTGGAGGGGCTGGTGCAGACCGCATCGCAGGATGTCCGTACGGAAATTCCGGTTTCGGAACTGGTGGTCGGACTGAAATGCGGGGGCTCCGATGGACTCAGCGGCATTACCGCAAATCCGCTGGTCGGACGCTTCTCCGACTGGCTGACCGCACGCGGAGGAAGCACGATCCTCAGTGAAGTTCCGGAGATGTTCGGGGCGGAAACGCTCCTGATGGCTCGCTGCCGGAACCGGGAGGTCTTCGACAAATGCGTAAAGATGATCAACGATTTCAAACGTTACTTTACGCGCTACGGCCAGACAATCTACGAGAATCCCTCGCCGGGGAACAAGGCGGGCGGCATTTCCACGCTGGAGGACAAGTCGCTGGGATGCACGCAGAAAGCAGGCAGTTCCGCTGTCAACGATGTTCTCCAGCCCGGCGAACATGTGCGGGAAAAGGGACTGAATCTGCTGACCGGTCCCGGCAACGACATGGTGGCATGTACGCTTCTTGCAGCATCGGGCGCGCATCTGATTCTCTTCACGACCGGGCGCGGCACGCCGTTCGGAAGCGTGGTGCCGACTCTCAAAATTTCCTCCAACACCATGCTTGCGGAACACAAGTCCGGATGGATCGACTTTGACGCCGGACAAATGCTCCGGGACATTCCGATTGATGATGCGTTCTTCCGTCTGGTTCTGGAGACCGCATCCGGAAAAGAGGCAAAGAACGAGCAGAACGGTTACGAGGAAATATCCATCTTCAAGGATGGAGTCACCTTATAATCCCTTCCCTTGTTTGCGGAAGATCCCCCGAGGCCGGATCCGGATAAGAGTTTTTTACACTGTCCGGATTCCGCTGCCGTCTTGTAAAGAACCGTTTTCATTGTATATTACTCAGTTTGAACAGGAAGCCCGCATGGTTTTCCATATCCGCTCCGGCAGAGAGGTGTGGCTTGCGCGGGATGAAATGAAAACGGAAAGGCGGCATGGAGGATGAGTCGGAAGCGTTGTTCCGCAATGAAGAAAAGATGGAGTTTTACTCTTGTGGAGCTCCTTGTCGTGATTGCCGTGATCGCCATTCTGGCGGGGATGCTCCTGCCGGCCCTGAATTCGGCAAGGGAAAAGGGAACCGCAATTTCCTGTCTCAGCAATTTGAAGCAGATCTCCTCGGCGAACGCCATGTATATTGCCGACAGCGACGACTTTTCCGTTCCTTACAACAATGACTCCAGCGAACGGAACATGCCGGGCGACTACTGGTTCGGCGTCAAAAGCGCGTCCGATGATACCTATGACATCACCACAAGTCCTCTTCTGGGCAAATATTATGGAAACGTACCCGGAGTGATGGTCTGCCCGGTCTCCCGGCGCGAGGGAATCACCGATCTGACGCGTGTCCTCTACGGCGGCGGCTACGGCTACAACAACTGGTGGTTCGGACGCTATTCCTCCACGCGCGGTTCCGCGACGACGGGTCCGTTCCCGTATAAAGTCTCCGCGTTCCGCCGCCTCTCCACCACGATCGTCTTCGGGGACTGCGCCAGCTCCGGGAAGGCGGGCAGCGACGAATACCAGCCGCAGACCCCGATGATGTACTGCAAAAAACAGCCCGGCGGAAGCACTTACAGTACCGAATCCAACGGGACCAATCATTTCCGTCACGCATCCCGCACGAATGTCGCCTGGGGCGACGGACATGCGACAAACGAGCCGATCGGGACGCTGAACGATAAAACGAAATCCTTTGCAAACAAAATCGGATATGTCGGCGCCGCGGATGTCGATCTGTACAATCCCATGCGGACGCAGGACACGCTTTGACCGGAGGAACTGACAATGCATTTTTCGCCGGAAATCATTGGACTTCTGCTCGGTCTGGCTTTTTCCCTTGCGGTTTTCGCGTTCAAAACGGCGGTGGGGGAATCCTGTTTTCTGGTGGAATCGGAGAATACAAAGCGCAACTCGCTTTTCCTGCTGGCGGCGACTGCGGCATATGGAGTTGTTTTTCTTCTTGTTTTTCTTCTGCTTTCGTTCTTTCCCGGGATGCGTCAGGTTCTGATGGAACACAGTACCCTGTTTCAGGCGGGAGGAGTTCTGCATCTGCTGGTCGCGGCGGGTTTTCTCGTATGGGGAGTTCTGCTGCTGGGAACTAAGCCGGATCAAAAGAGAAACATTCACGGGGGCTGGCTTCTGGCGCTGCCCTGTCCGGTATGCATGGCGGCGATTCTGCTGGCGGGGGCGTTTGCGGAACTGCTTCTGCCGGACTCGAAATGGATGGTTCGAGTGTTTATGCCGGGCATTTTCTTTCTGGTGAATTTTCTGGTGCTGGGATGTCTGTGCTTTCTGATCCGCCGGCGGAAGATGGATTCGCGGCGCCTGGTCGGCAGGTTGATGGTTTTCGTGGGACTCTATTTCGCGGGACTGCTTCTACTGGTACCGAATTTTGAGCGGATCGAAGGAATGTATCGGATCGTTTCAGGAAGCAGCGAACTGCCGCGGATCAATCCATGGTATCTGCTGCCGGTTCCGATCGTTTTTCTGGCGGGACTCGCATATCAACGCTATCAAGAAAACAGGGAGT
>CALXMJ010000066.1 GCA_944389445.1 uncultured Victivallales bacterium
ATCCTTGCCGCTCGTTTTGACGGCAACCATGATTTCCTTTGCAAATTTGGAGAAAATACGGCCCTTCTTTGCGTCGGCCGCGCCTTTTTTGTGCTTGATGTTAGCCCACTTGCTATGTCCGGACATAATAAATACCTTTTGTTACAGTTTCTTTTCCGTGAAATGTTAATGTATAATTTAGCATGAAAGAGCCGATTTGTCAATCAGGCTCTTTCACGAAGTCGGGTTCCGTCTGCGGATTTATTTGTTTCCGGCCTTCTGCTGCTGCAGCATTTTCTGGGCCTTCTCCTGCATTGCCTTCTGAAGTTCCGGCATGTTTTTCATTACGATCTGCTGGCTGAGCGCCGCAACTTTGGTCGAAAGAAGAGAGGACTTTGCGGCGAAGACCTGTCCCGAGGGGGTCTTGTAGAATCGGATAAAATCCCGGATCTGTTCCGGAGTGAAAAGCTCCAGATAGACTTTTGCAATTCCTTCTTTCAGATTGTTGAACTGAAGACATTTTTTATAGAACGCCTCCAGTTCCGGCTTGAACTGCGCCAGCATCGGATTGCCCTGAATCTGCATGGTCAGCATCTGTTCAGACGTCTCGGTGAGCTGTTTCTCCATTTTCATTGCGTCAAACAGATCATAGCAGAGTTGAAGATTGGCGGGTGTGGGGTCCGCGGCGCGGGCAGCGAATCCGCCGAACACAAGAACCGCCGAAAGAAGCAGAATCTTTTTCATAACCGGTCTCCTTGGATAGGAATTGTTTGTTTCGTATCAGACTATCCGGTACAGTAGTTCCGGAAGTTGTATTTTCAAGTGCCGGAGCAGTCAAAAACAATATGAACCGAAGAAAAATTTCCCGGATTTTTTTATATCAACCTTGACAAAATTATCTTTCCGGCTATAAGTATCTCCGAAGACAATTATCTTCCGGGGGATCCACTCCGCCCGGATATCATGAAAAATAAAAAAGGATTCCCGTTATGATGGCGACTGTCAGATTTCTATTCCCAGATGGAAAAACAGAGGAACGCATTCTGAACGAAAACAACTCCGGACTGATTTTGAAATGTTCGGAGATTCCCGAAGGCGTACAATCCGTGGAAATACATTCCTCGCGATTCACCGCATCCACAGGAGAAGACGGATATTTCATCATCCCAAGCATCGAAAACAACGGACACGCCGCGCTGACGCTCTTCCGCAGACGGCCGGACACAGAATCCGTTTTTAAAAGAAGCAACATGCCGATTTTCGCGGTCAAACATGGCGGCAGGGGATGTCTGGCGGTCGTTGCCGGAATGTCGCTGGAATACTCCCTGGTCGTCGGCGTCAAAGAAGGAACGTATTACCTTTATCCGCGCTTTCTTCTTGCGGACGGAAAAGCGTATGAGGATATTGTCATCCATCTTTTCGAGCTCTCCGGAGACGATGCGAACTATTCCGGAGCCGCACGCCGTTACCGGAAATATCAGCTTGACCGCGGCGCCTGCATTCCGCTGAAGGAACGTTCCAAACGCTATCCGGTTCTGAAGGAGGCCGCCCGCGGCCCGGAAGTCCGGATCCGCCTGGCATGGAAACCGGTTCCGCCGCCCGTCCTCGAACAGACCGAGGAAAACGAACCGCCGATCCATGTCGCCATCACATTCGAACGGGCGGAACAGATCGTGGAAGAATTTCACCGGCAGGGAATCCGGGATGCGGAATTCTGTCTGGTCGGCTGGAACAAATCCGGTCACGACGGGCGCTTCCCCGACCTCTTCCCCGTGGAACCACTGCTCGGTGGCGAAGAGGCCCTGATCCGCCTGATCCGGAAGGCAAAGGAATACGGCTATCTCATCTGCGGACACACCAATGTGCTTGATTCCTACACCATCGCCAAACGCTGGAAAGAGGAATACGTCATCCGTGACAAAAACGGCGAACTCCATAAAGAAGGTCAGTGGGGCGGCGGACAGGCTTACCGGCTCTGTCCGAAGGAAGCACACGAAAAAATCGCCGTTCAGGATTTCAAGGATATGGCTCATCTCGGATTCCGCGGCATCCACTATCTGGATGTCATGAGCATCGTCATCCCCGATCCCTGCTACCATCCGGATCACCCCCTGACCCGCAAAGCCGCAGGCGAATGGCGCGCAAAAACACTGGAACTCGCACGGGAATCCGTCGGTGCCAGCGGTTCCGAAGGGGCATGGGATTTCTGCATCGGTTCCTACGACTATGCTCTCTATACGGTATTCAATCTGAAACCTGAAATGCCGGAGATCTGCGACAAGTTCATTCCGCTCTGGCATCTGGTTTATCACGGGATCCTTCTCTACAACTCCTTCTGCGACAGCGTCAATGAGGCGATCAAATCCGATCCGGAAATCCGTCTGAAAAACATCGAATACGGCGGTCGCCCCCTCGCCTATTTCTACGCGAAGTTCATGCACGCGGGAACGAACTGGATGGGCAACGAGGACCTCGGATGCGCCACCGATGAGGAACTCCGCGAAGGCGTCGCAAAACTCAAACAGGAATACGATTTCTATCAGACGATTCAGGATCTCCAGTTCGAATTCATGGAGGAACATGAAGAAATCGCGGAAGGAGTCACCTGCAGCCGCTACTCCGACGGCTCCCGGCTTCTCGTGAACTGCCGCGAGACAGAATTCCTCTGGAACGGGACAACCCTTCCGCCGCACTCCTGTACAAGAATCTGACCGGGATTCCATTTGCTTTTTTCAGGCGGTCTCCGGACCGCCTTTTTTATTCGAAAAACAAATTCCTCTTTTTTCTCAAAAGAGATTGCGAAAATTCCCCGGCGGATGTATAGTATCTATTGAGTTTATGTTGAAAAGCGCTTTCCGGAAAGGCATATTGCCGAACTGACAGCTTATTACGATATGGAAGGAGTCTTGCCATGCTTTCCGTCATAAAAGACAGGCCGCTTGTTTTTTTCGATCTTGAAACAACCGGAACCAATATTCTCACGGACAGGATCGTGGAAATATCTGTGGTCAAACTGTTTCCGGATGGAACACGGGAGATCAAAACGCGGAGAATCAATCCCGAAATGCACATTCCGGAAGAGGCCTCCGAAGTGCATGGAATCTATGACGAGGATGTCAAGGACTCTCCCACGTTCCGCCGCATTGCCCAGAGCCTCTACATCTATCTGGAGGATTGCGACCTCGGCGGATATAACATCGTCAAATTCGACGTTCCCGTTCTGGTACGGGAATTCCAGCGCGCAGGCCTCCAGTTCGAAATCAAAAACAGGCGCATCGTCGACGCCTATTATCTTTACTGCAAAATGGAGCCGCGCACTCTCAAAGCAGCCTACAAAACATTCTGCGGAAAAAATCTCGATGAGGCACACTCCGCGGAAGCGGACACTCTCGCGACCGTGGAAGTCTTTGAAGCGGAACTGAAAAAGTATTCCGCCTGGACCTCCGAGGAACTCCCGGAGGACGTCGAGTTTACGGAAGATCTGGATGTGATCCACAATCTCTGCAACCCGAAAATTCAGGATGCCGTCGATCCTGACGGACGCTTCCGCTGGAAAGAAGGCGAAGTCGTCGTGGCATTCGGCCGGAACTCCGGACAGAAACTGAAAACGGTTGCCATCGAAAACCCCGATTTTCTCCGCTGGATTCTCAAAGCGGATTTCTCGCAGGAAGTCAAGAAAATCGCATCGGATGCACTCAAAGGATATTTCCCGGAAAAGCCGTGAGCCGATGAACAGCAATTTCAAACATTTACTCAAACTGCTGGACGACGACAACGAACAGGCTGCCAGCCTCGCCATGGCGGAACTGATCCAGCATGACGATCCCCGTCTGGAGCGCATTCTGCGGAGTCTTCAGGAGACCTCCGATGCAAAACTACGCCGCAGAATCCATCAGATGCAGTCCGCCCTCATCAAGCGCAGAAACCGCAGGACCATTGCGGACTCCCTCCGCAAAGGGGAATATTCCCTGCTGGAGGGAATCATCCGTCTCCACCTGCTCTGGTTCGACAACGACACCCGTCCGGAAGTTCTCCAGCAGTGGCAGGATTTCCTCCAGGATTCCGCAGTGCTTCAGGGGTGCCGCATCGAAAAACTCTTTGCCTTTCTCGGAGAAAAAATTCACTGCGTCGGATTTTCCAAAGACGACCTGAACGCGGATACCATCTGTCTCGGAACCATTCTGGAAGACGGCGCCGCAATTGATTTCATGTGCTGCATCATCGCAAAACTTCTCGCGGAGGCATGGCATACGCACATGGATGTGGTGCAGATCGGCGGAGAATTCGCCATTCTCTGCGGCGGAACCCTCTTTTATCCGGGAAAGCAATGGGAAAGCATTCCGAATTTCAATCCGGGGGCCCGCGTCTGGACAACCGGCGAACTGCTCACGCTGGTGGCTTCCACCCTTTTTACCTGCGCGGTCGCCACGGACAGTTTCCGCTACATCTACACCATCGGCAACTGCCTGCTCGACGGAGCGGAAAACATCCTCTTTCTCCCCTATCCGTACGGAAACGAAAAATAAGCGACCGAACGCTCAGACAAGCTCAAGGAAGAGTTTTTCCAGCGAATTTCCGGATTTTTCGTAAATACGGCAGTCGTCCAAGTCCGGATAGACGGCTCCTTCGATGCGGCGCTGAAGACGCTCCATCATCTCAATGCGAAGCGTAACCGGCCGGGGAACTTCCAGCAATCCGCACTCCCGGCAGCGGCGAACGGAATCCGCGGCGGCATCGGTGATCCGCCGATGCGCCTCTTCCAACGGCAGAAGCGCCGTCTCCTCCAGACCGGAGGAGGTCTTGACGCAGCAGACCGATGTTTCCGGCAGCCAGGAGAGCGCCTCGGCACATGCCTTGTCGTCTCCGGTCACCAGCACAACCGGCACACCGTATTCGGCGGCGATCGCGGCGTCGATGGCGATCTCCCCGGCTTTCCGTCCGTTCAGCCACATATTCTGAAAAGCCCTTGAATTATACGAATGTTCCAGCAGTGCTCCGGGAGTCCCCGCTTTGGCATGGTAGCCGAGAAGAATCAAGGCGTCCGTTCCCTCTATTCCGGCAAACCGGACTCCCGGAGTCGGCCCCTGTATCAGCTTAACCCTGGAATCAATCCGCAGAGGATCGACATTGCAGCCGCCTCCGTGACCATCCCGGACAATCACTTCATCAGCACCCCCGCGGAAACATCCTTCCGCGCATGCGTTGATGTCGTCCGCCATCCATTCTCTTCCCGACGCATACAAGCCCGGCTCGGACGCAAGCACATGTCCGCGGCAGGCGACTCCAGAGATTCCCTCCATATCGGCAAAAATATATGCTTTCATTCTGATCTCCCGTGTTTCCGCATGTCATCCAAACGCAATTTACATCTCTTCCGGAAAAAAAACAAGCAATTCCCGAAGGAGGGATTCCGGAAAAAAGATACCCGCTTCCCGGATCTTTTCCGCAAGAATAAGGGTCTTCTTTTATCGTGATTTGATTCACAATAAACTTTTTTTTATTTTTTTTATTGTATTTTATGGAACATCAATTATATTATATTGTCATAAACGATAACAGGCGATGCTCCGACAAACATCGTTTGTTATGCTCTCTCCTTTGTTGCAGCCCCGTACCGGCCCCACACGGTACGGGGCACCTTTTTTTTTACAGAAAGGCAAAAAAAATTTTTTTTCCGGGGAACTTTCCGGAAAAGCAGGTGTCAAATTCTTTGCGGCAGATGAATCTCCTATGTAAACATCGTCTGCCGCACTCTCTCCTTTGTTGCAGCCCCGTACCGACCCCCTCTTCGGTACGGGGCGCCTTTTTTGTTCTCCGCAGAGCGGCGGAAAAATTCCTCGGATTTCCGGACAGGATTCGAATTCATCTACATCTATCACAGTCCTAACATGGTTTTAACAATCGGATGGCATAGTACCTGCAAACGGAAGAATCCGCAGGATGCGGAACAAACCAAATACAGGAGAAGATGTATGAAAAGTCCATTCAGAAAACTGGCAATTACGGCGGCGCTTTTTTGCGGTACCTTGACGGGAACTGCCGCAACCATCAACGGTGCGGGAGCAAGTTTCCCGGCACCGGTCTACGCGGCCTGGACCTACACCTACAACAAGGCGAATCCGGATGGAGACCGACTCAATTATCAGTCGATCGGTTCCGGCGCGGGAGTCTCCCAGCTGAAATCGGGAACGGTCCATTTTGCAGGATCCGACGATCCCGTCAAGGAAAAAGATCTCAAGGAGTTCAACCTGACCCAGTTTCCGATGCTGATCGGCGGAGTGGTCCCGGTGGTCAACCTCCCCGGGGTCCCGAAAGGACAGCTCAAACTGGACGGTCCCACTCTCGCGGCAATCTTTCTCGGCGACATCAAAAAATGGAACGATCCTGCGATCGCCAAACAGAACCCGGGCCTCCGTCTGCCCACTCTGAGAATCACGGTTGTCCGCCGTTCCGACGGATCGGGCACCACCT
>CALXMJ010000067.1 GCA_944389445.1 uncultured Victivallales bacterium
AATCTGAAGCAGCGGCGGCTGCTGGTGCTCAATCCGCTGAACGAGGTGATGTCGCAGGAAAACATCCGGCAGATTGCCGAATGGGTCCGGAATGGAGGGAAAGCAATCCTGACAGCGAATACGGGAAAATACTCTCCCGAAGCCGGAGCTTCCGCGCCCTGGCAGCTTCTCCGGGCGCTTGGCGTTGCAACACCCGCCTCCGCCTACCGGACCACCGGGCTGAATGTCACGGCTTCCGTTCTTCGGGAAAATCCCTTTTTCGACAAGGGAAAGCTTGTCCGTTTCTACACAGGAACCGAATTCAAACGCGATCTGCAAAGCAGGGAAATCAAAGAGCAATTTTGGAAATTTCCCTATCGCTGGATTCCAGAAACCGATTACTTCGGCTACTATCCCGGACATCATCCGGGAGGGGATGTTATAGCCGCATTTCCAGATGGCGGAGCGGCGCTCTCGGTCCACCGTTCCGGGAAGGGAGAAGTACTCGTCTTCTGGGGATGTCCGGACTACCGCCCCGAACGGCTGGAAGGATTCATCGAACGCGCGGCGCGCTGGGCGGGAATTCAAAATCCGTATCAGGGCAACCCGATCGTATTCATGCAGGAGGGGAAATCTTCCGTCAGCGACCGCCGGTATGTCCTGCTCTATCAGGACCAGCCAGGAAGCTACCGTCAGCGGATGCTTTCTCTTCCGGATGGAGAATATTTTGCCGAAGAGCTGATCTCCGACCGGAAACTCGGCCGCATCCGCGGAGAGACTCTGCGGACCAAAGGCATCCTTCTGGATTTTCCGAAAGGAGCTTCTCCGCTTCAGATCCTGCGCTTTACACCGATGGACCAATATAAGACCAAATGGTCGCTGAACTATCCGGAGTTGAACTGATATGAAAAAGACACTTTTTCTGCTTCTGAGTCTTCCGCTGTTTCTGCGGGGAGAAGACGTCACGCCTCTGCCGAAACTGGTTGTCACGCACGCAATGGGAATGATGCCGGCCGGAGTCGGCGGCTCCTGGGAGATCGCCAGTCTCTTTCCCCGGACCCGGTATGCGGAAAACAGGCCTCATTTCGCCCGCATGTTCGGCGGAAACAGAAGACTGATGCCGCTTGCGGCGATGTACTCTTTTGTCAAACCGGACGGCTCTTTCAATTTCAATGATCCGCTCCCGCCGGGCCGGGGACTTCCTGCCGAAGCGATTTATCGGAAATGGAAATACCGCTGGGATCTCGAAAGAGCCGAAGAACAGGGAATCGACGGATTCGGACTCTGTCTTTCCGGCAACGAACCATCGTACCGTCACGCGGTCGAATGGTTCCGGACCCTGGAAGCCATGCTGAAAGAGAATCCTTCTCTGAATCTCCGTCTGATTCCCATGATCTGCGGAAATGATCTGGCGGAACGGAAACAGAATCCGGCGAAATATCAATGGATGTTCCGTTTCGTCAAGGAATTCCGCGGCAGTCCCGCGTGGATGCGCCGGAACGGGCGCCCGGTTCTCATGGGATACAAAAGCCATGTCACCTGGAAAGCGGAAGAGTATGTCGATCCCGAATACATCAAAGGCCCGATCAGGATGCATCAGGAATTTTTCCACGAGCTCGGACTGGAAAACGCGATCTTCCTTTTCGACGGAGCGGAATATGCCCCGGGACAGATCACGCCGTCGAAACGACCGGGGACACCCGCTCAGCTTGCGGCGGTTGCCGGAATCGTCTGCGATTCATTCGAGGCTTACGGCTGCTGGGGAGGCGTGATTCCGGACGAAATCTATCAGAAAAATTATCCGCCCATCGCGGAAGCCGTCCGACGGAAAAAACGGGCGTGGATGATGCCGATTCTCGACATCCACAGCGGAATCGGTCAGTTCTACCGGAGCAAGCCCGGCATGGAACGGCTTGTCGAAACCTGGAACTTTGCGGAAAAAACCGGAGCCTCCATCGCACAGCTTGTCACATGGAACGACTGGAACGAAGCAACCGGATTCGCCCCCGCCAATTCCTTCAACTATGCTCTTGCCGGACTCAACAGCAAATTCATTCACCGCTTCAAACACGGGTCCTTCCCGGAGACCGGACGCGATGAAATATTCCTCTTCTACCGGAAATACCATCCCGATGCGGATCCGGAACTCTATCCCCGCGCGACCGTCGAACGCGACCGCGACAGGTGGGGGGAAACCGATGACATGCTCCATGTATTCGTCTTTGCAAAAGCACCCGGCACAGTCCAAATTTCCGGGACGGACAAAGGTTCGGAAACCCTGCCCCTCCAGAAAGGATACAATGAATTCAAGCTCAGGACCGCGGTCGGAAAGGAAATCTCCGCCCGAATCTACCGGAACGGAGCCGTTGAACATGAACTGATCTCTCCCGAACGGGTCACCGCACGGCCTTATCGCGAAGATCTGATTCCGTGGGGCTGGAGCTCCCGGTGCAGGGAACTCTATGACCGCGATTTCGGAAAAAACTTCCGGCCTCTCTCCGAATACTCCGAACGTTGGAATGACGGCATCCCGGACTGGTTCCGTCTGCACTGGTTCGGAACCACGGAACGCATTGCCGGGTCCGGACCGGATGACGATCCGGACGGAGACGGAATCTCCAATCTTCAGGAATACCGTCTCGGGGAAAATCCCCTGAAGAAGAATCCGGTCTATCCGGACGGCTACCGCTGGAATGACCTCAGACGAGCCCTTTCTCCGATCGAAGATAAAAATCAGCCTGCCCGGGACCGCATCAATCTCAATCCCTTTCCCGATCCGGAAGGAAAACTGGTCCACGGATTTCTCTATTGCTCCGATGGAGTCTTCGACGGAGTCTATCCATGGATGATGAAGTGGGTCAACCGCGTCCGGGGAGTCCCGACTGGATGGACCTTCCGATCCGGGAAAAAACACTCCTGCACACTCGGAAAAAATGGCGGGATCGCCATACAGCTTTCTCCCGGGACCGCCGGAATCTATCGTTTCCGTCCGCCTGTTGCAGGAACCTATGGCATCAAAGCGGTTCTGCATGGAGATCCGGGAAAAGAAGTTGTTCTGCGGATCATGAATGGCGCCCGCGAACTGCGGAAAATTCTCTGCCCCGCAGGAGAAACAAAATCCGCGCATATGACCGTTGATCTTCCGCGCGGTGCAAAACTCGACTTCATCGCAACGGCTGCCGATTCTGCCGTTCTTGAGCTTCTCCCGGAAATCACACTGAAAAAAAACAGGGAAACCGGAACAGAAGCCGTGGCACTCTTCCGCATTCCCAGCCGGAGATAAAAACTGGATCACGATATACTGCCGGGAGGAAAGAGAACAAAATTTCCCCCGGCGGTGAAAATTCTTTGAAACGAACTGAAAAATCGGTTATTTTTCAGGAAGCGGTTTTCGCTCAGGAGCATTTTTGATTTCCAACAGGAGTCTGTATTCCTTTCCGATTGTGACTTTCTGTCTGGAAAATGTTTCAGGAGCAATCCGGAGAGAATTTTTTCTCCGGTCAAAATTCCACTCTCCGGCCATGCGCAGAGAGTCGGGATCGAATGAGAACGTGTAATCTGTTTTCCCTGTATGAAGTTCAACGTGGCCGGAATCCATTTTTCCGGGACGTACCGATTCCCCGGAAGGAAGAGAAAAGATCCCGTTCAATCCGATGAATCCCGCCGATGCCGCGATCTCCGAAAACGTCTCCCGGAAACGGAAGCGGAATTCCACCTGGATCCGTTCCGGAGAAAAGCGGATTGTTCTTGACCAGTCCATCCATTTTCCAGACTGCGGCTTCAGCTCCAGCACAGTGGTGTCGCCATCGCGTGTGCATCGCAGAGAGGGGATATTTCCATACTCCTGCACATTGTGGAAGCGGTCTGTCCGATACTGCAGCAGCCAGGAAGCGAACTCTCCGAACAACGGAGTTCCATCCTTGCGGAAAATACCCCGGACAATGGCGGCGCCATCCAGATAGCACAGCAGACTCCCGGCCCGCACAAGGAAAAGCCGTTTGTACGACTGCAGGGAAGAGGGAAGCTCCGGAGTCCGGACGACTTCCGGCTTGATCACATTTTCTTTCCGGTAAACCGCTCCGGTTGCGGCGATCAGAAAAAATTGAGCCTTGTCGGATAACGATTCCAGCTGAACCGCGGCAATTTTCCGTTCCGGGAAAGGATTCTCCCATTCCATGACGGCGATTCCGCGATTTGCGTTTGTTTTCTCTCCGCGCCAGCCGATCCGTGCATCCGGCATGGCGAGCTCCCCTTTTGCAATCCGGTCATAGAACCACCAGTCCTGTATATGCAGCTGATTCCGGACGGGAACTTTGACAAATGGATCCGGCTTTCCGGGAATCCAGTCGGCGCGATCCTCGTAATAGATGACATACTGCGCCATCGGTTCGCCTTTTTTCAGGGAAGCATATCCGCAGGTATGAAAGAAATAGATCTTATCCAGAGAGCGATGAACAGGAATTTCCACAGCTTTCACCGGAAGCTGTTTCCAGACAGCGCCCTTCACGCTCACGGCTTTGGGCGGGATGGAAACGGGAATGCCGCAGAAGCGGTTGTTTCCGCGGGGGAGCATGCGGAGATCGTTGAGACGTCCCCCGTCGATCCATCCGCCTTTCCGATCGCCGGGGAACTCATCGGAGAAGGAGAGGTTCGCGGAAGCGGAAGGGTCCAGAGGATGAAACTCGAAAATGCCATCGGGCACATGGAACGCTTTTTCCTGTTTCGGCTTCCAGGAGAGATTCAGTCCGAGATTCCGGAAAATGGTTCCCGTCACGGCGTATGCCTCCCGGGAGTTCATTTCATTCAGCCGGGTACTGTCGAGGATGACTCTTCCCTTTCCGTATGGAAATTCCGCCAGGTACGCCGGCAGCAGCAATGGAGAAAAGCCTTTCTGCGCCGAAACGAACACCTGCGTTCCCAGAAGATGTTTCGGATCGGGGGGGCGCCCTCCGTTCTGAATATTTTTTCCCCAGATGAAGTCCTGCTGTGTCAATCCCTCGAACAGCGGATCCCGCACGGTCATGGCGGCAAATTCCGAGACGTGAGCCGAGAATCCGACCCGGAAGCCGAAGATACGCTCCACCTCCTTCAGGCGGGAAGCATCCGGAACACGCAGATAGAGCGTTCCGCCATTCTTCACCATCCGCACGAGTTCCGGAGAAACAGGCTCGGCGGGATTCCACAGAATCATAGACTCTGTCCGGTCCTTCCGGAAGGCATTGTCCGCCGCGTTCATCCCGAATCGATTGCGGAGACGGTTCCAGTCCGCACGATCCGCGGCAATCGCTCCCCGCCCCGGCGTCACCAGCGAAGCCGAGAGATATTGCAGGAGATTCCGGAAAAAGAGCCGCGCAGCCGGATCAAACGGAAGCGAATCCGTAAATGCCAGAGCGGAAACAAGATACACCCCTTTTCCGTGACGCCCTTCAAACAGCGGAGAATAGTGCATATCTCCCGTAAACGCGGTTTTGGAACCGATCAGCAGAGATTTCACACGCGCGGAAGAGGGCGTCAGAGGAGCGTTTTCAAACACAACGGGAACACGATCCCGGTTCTGCCAGTAACGCAAATCCTCCTCCAGAATCCCGCGGAATACCGGATGGCGCGGCGAAGCAATCACTGCTCCGGTTCCGTCTGAAGCGAAATTGCCGTCGGCGACTTCAAACGGGAATCCCCAGGTGAAGTCGTTCTGCTGGAGAACAAGGACGCGCAGCCCGCCGGCAACCAGAGCATTCAGAGTTTCCGAATCCGCTTTTGCCAGAGCGTTTCGTCCGATCACCAGAACCTTCCCCTTTCCGGCGTCTTTCAGCGACCGGATGAGCGGAATCCGGATTCCGGACGCGGCAAATGCCGCAGCCGACTCTCCAACCGGATCGAACAAAACCGTCTGAGGAAAACTCATTTTCAACTCGGGAAACACCGTGAACGGAATTTGTTTCCGGTACCTTGCCCCGGAACGCTTTCCGGTGGCGGAGAGAAGAACGGTTGCGAATTCGGGTTTCGAAACCGGAATTCCCGGCAGTTCCACGATCCAGTCGGTGCGGCCGCCGGGAGGAAGAAGAAATGTGCGGGAAAGATTCCGTGCCACCGCCCCGTTTTCCCGAAGCAGCCGGAATTCAACAAGGATCTCCTCCTCCGCTGAGGAATCGTTCATGACTTTGACCGTCCGGGCGGAAGATTTTCCCGAGCTTAGATGATACTCTTCCTCCATCAGAAACGCGGCGACATCGCTGAGCGCATCCTCGCCGATCCGGCACCCGATATGAGCCAGAACGGAGAGATCGTTTTTCCGGTAGCACTCATAAATATAGGCGCGCATGGCCTCCATGCAGAGGCGGTATCCGGTGGACTCCCAGCGGTCGGATGGATGGCGGACCAGAATAGATTCTCCGAATTTCCAGGCAAACGTCCTGCCGTCCGTCACGGAAGCTCCCTCCGAATCGAAGACCGGTTTTGAATTGTCTCGCCGCAAATGGATTCTTTCATAGGAGTCCTTATGGAGCATCTGTTTCTTCAGACGCCGGTCCGCCGCTGTGGAGTCGAAGAGATTCAGATCCGTCGGAAAGATATGAATATGATAGAGATAGTGCGGAACATACAGCGGAGAAAGACCGCCCAGATCATTTCCTCTGCTGAAGAAGGCAAAACGCGTCGGGTCCAGTTTCCGGACGAACTGTTCCAGTCCGGCCATCCGGCGGCACCACTCCGGATTCTCGGTCGGGGGTTCGTTGCCGAGAACATTGGCAAAAATGGACGGATGGTTCCGATACACGGGAATCACCCGCTCCCACTTCCTCGAAAGATTCCGGTACAGCAGAGGATTTCCCATGCGGAACGCATTCGCCCGCCCGTAGGGGCTGACATTCATCTCCATGGTTGTTGCCATACCGATCTCGTCGCAGATGTCCAGTTCGCGGCCGGTCCAGGGACAATCCAGCTTTCCGCCTCTTGCGACCCGGCAGTTCGTCGGACGCACCGGCCAGAGAAACGCATGCGGGCTCCATGAATTCAAGGTCGATGCGCTGTCGCCGAACAGGGAGACCTTTCTTCCGTTCAGAAAAAAATCTCTTCCTTTTGTTTTCCATTCCCGGAATCCGAACCGGACGCTTTCCCGGACGGAGACGTTTTTTTCCCCGGAAGCCGTCAGACGGAATTCATACAGATTCGGGGATCGGAAATCCCACAGTTTCGCGTTCGGGAACTCCTTCGTAAAAGACTGAACGGCATTCCCGGAGGAATCACAGGAAAGGGTTCCCCGGAAAACATCCAGAATTTTCCTGCCACGCTCGAAGACTTCACAGGAAACGCGGAAGGATTCCGGTTTTCCGGAACTGTTCTTCAGTCGGAAAGAGCCTTTCAGAAGTTTCCGCTCTCCGGAAAAGAGGGTCTGCAGAACAACGGAATCGAAACGGGCAGGTCCGAGTTTTCTCAACCGGGGAGTGTCCGTCAAACCGAGAATGACAAACCTTTTCTGAAACGGCCCCGCATCCACATTGCCGGTATCGGGATAAACGCCGTCGGGGACCGCTCCATCGGCGGGGTCCTTTAAAACGATGTAGTCCGTCACGCCGATCAGGAGCTCATTTTTTCCCGGTTTGAGCGCTGAAGTAATATCCAGCTCACCGGGAAGATCACGATTGTACTTTTCACCGATGAACTGTCCGTTCACATAAAAACGCCCGTGCGACCCGATGCTGTTCAGCGCGAGAACGATCCGGCTGCCGCCCCAATCCTCCGGAAGTGTAAAGCGGTTTCTCAGCCAGATCCGATGCGTTTTGAGACTGTTCGAACGGAAGTAGGGCAACCCGGGCGGGACATGACGGGGATTCTTCGGGAAATCACTAAACCAGCCGTTCTCCTCCGGAGGCAGAGCAAAGCCTTTGTTCCCGGGAACCCATTTTGCACTCCAGCCCCAGTCCAGAAGCCTGGAATCGCGGCCGGCCGTTCGGAAATAACTCCAGTAAGGCAGGCTCCGCTCACCGGATCGGGAATGGAACTCCGTCACAAGTTTATAATCGTCCGGAGAAGAGGGCTTTTCCGTCACGGTCAGGGAACCGGAAGAAAGATTCACGCTCTCCTTCCGTTCCCGGAGGAGCGATCCGAAATAGTCGTAAACGCGCAGAACGAGTGTTCCGGACAACGGTTTTCCCGTCCGGGGAGCGATCGTCACCTCCACATGGAATTTGTCCGGAAGATCCGTGATTTTCTGTGTCACGGAAAAGGTATCCGCAAATTTGACCGGGCGGATCTTCACCTCTCCCGTATGATTCGGGAAGCGGACCGGGAAGTCATATACATCATATTCAATTTTCCGCGTACCGGGCGAAAGGAGAAAACAGCGGCCGACATCCGCCGAGGGCCAGAGACGGCCCGGATTTCCGGAAGAAACATCCTTCAGAAGCCTACCGTCGCCATACACGGCCTTGACCGTCATCGGGTATTCAAATTCCAGGACCTGTTCCACGGGCGAAACATTTTCCGGAATGATCCGGTAGCGGATCACTCCCCCCTTCACCCGGCGGAGCATTTCCTGGCAGGAACGGGTCAGGAACTCCTTCAGGGGAAGAAAGGGCGAAGAGCTCTCCGAAGGATTCAGAGTCAAACGTTCCGGAATCTGTACACTCCACTCCCGGAATGGAACACTCTCAGCGGCAATTCCAGACCAAACCAAAGAAAACAACAGTAAAACTCCAGGGACAGCTTTCATTTTTCTCCTTTCAAAGCAGATTGGATGTGTCAGTATCCTTTGACACTGATCCGGCGGTAAAAGAAACTCCAGTAGGGGGCAGCCCCCTGGGGAGCGCCCATAAATGCCGGATTCTGTGATACGGCATGACCGTCGGCAAACAGGAAATTGGCTCGACCGGAATGATTCATGAAATCGAACCAGGTCAGTCCGTGCCATGCGTTCATTATGACCTGTCCGGCCTTGTCGGAACGGCTTTCGAAAAGAGCGGCAACGGAACCCGGACTTTTGATCCGGCTGGCTTTCGTTGGTTCATTCGTGGAAACAAAGTCGTCGCTGACGAGTCCGCCGACCCCCGGATAGTTCCGGTTATTGGACATCGGATACGCATAACAGCGGATTCTCTGTTCCGCGGGAATGCCCAGCTCCGGACAGACATTTGCATTCCCTGCGTACCGCACCCACTTGGAACCGGTGTTGTAGGCGTAGTCTCCTGCCTCGGAAGTTTTTTTGATGATGCCGCCGGCAATCAGCTGAAAGCTCCACTGCCTTCCTCCCGGATCTATACTCGCAGGCCAGAAGTCATCAAACCCAAGCGTGTACATGGCAAAATATTGCCCGATTGACCGCTGCGACGAAAGACAGGTCATCGACCTTGCTTTGCTTCTTGCGCTGTTCAAAGCGGGCAGAAGGAGAGCCGCCAGAATCGCAATGATTGCAATCGTGACGAGCAGTTCAATCAAAGAAAAATACCGTTCCCAAATTTTTTCCACTTTTTTTCTCCTGTTTTATTTCAATTTCTGCTGTACCTGATTCAAACGGGCAAGGACATCCGGCTGATTGATGTCGGCATCCAGAGAGCGCCGATACGTTTCCGCGGCTTTCGCGTAATCGCCAAGAGACTCATAGCATGAGCCGATGCTCCGGTACGGCGAAAGACGTTCCGGAATCATCTCCAGAGCCTTTTCATAAAAACGAATTGCTCCGCGATAATCCTGTTTCTCCTGTCTGGCATACGCCTGTTTCAGAAGTTTTTCATAAGCGGACTCCAGTTCCGGCGTAATTCTGGTCGCCTCCAGTCTGGAACCGATCGAAAAAGCCAGTATCACCGGAACCCCGCGGTTCATGGATTTCAGCGTAATCGACTCCACTTTCTTACCGGGCGCGGAATTGATCCATGCCGTCCGGTAGACGGAGGCATGTCCAAATGCCTTCTGTCTGACCGTATGGGCGACTTCCGTCAGAGTGTCGATTTCCGTAGAGAGTTTTGCCGGCAGAGCCGTCCAGTCCCGCAAATTCACTTTTCCATCCATACGGATCTCATACTTCGACCCGTCCGCATAGTTGACGAAAACGCTGTAATGATGCGCCCCTGAAGTGTAAGCATGCGTATGGAGCCAGGCAAGGACCTCGAATTTCGAACCGACGGGAATCGTCACGCTTTCATATCCCCCCTTCCGGTAACGGCTCTTCAGGACAAAGCAGCTCTTCGGAGATTCGATCCGGAAAGGAACTCCAGCCAGCGTGTGAACGCCATGCAGTTTGAATTCCCGCATATCGGAATCCGGTCCCTGATCGGAAAAACCGCCTTTGCCGTCGTTCGGGATATCGTCCGCCATGGAGCGGTCAAGATACGATTTCAAATCAAGGAAACGGTATTTCAGGTTCTTCGGCAGCTCCTGACGGAACAACGGATTGATCTCCACACCGAGATTCGTCATCAGAGTCGAAATCAGGGATTGTGCCTGACGGCTCAACTGCATTTTGGATGTCATCCAGTTCAAGTTGCAGAACAGCATATTTCCGCGTCTTGCAAGGAACACCGGATACAGCATCGGAGTTCCGTCGAGAAATTCCGAATCGCCGACAGTATCAATCAGACATTTTGCAGAGTGAAAACTTTCGCGGATATTTTCTGTCGGGGGTTCCGTCCGGAAAAACAGATCCTGATTCGTGATTCCCGCCACTTCCGGGAAAAAGCCGACACGAATCGCACGCCCCGTCCACTCCGGCTCTCGAACCGAACGCGTCTTGATCTCAAATCCTTCTCCCGGATTCTGGACAAAAACAGTTCCTTTGAACGCCTTCAGTTCCGCAATCTGCGCAGGGGAAAAGTCCATTTTGCCATCAACCAGAAGGACGGAATATTTTCCCAGCGATCCGAATGCGGCATTCTCCGTCTGAATTCCGTATTTCTTCAAATAAGCGGCGAACTTCGATTCCGGACGCGCAATCAGTCCGGCTCTTCTGTACTGCGGAACGATCCGGTAATGCGCCATATTCCGGAGCAGACGCGCAGCAATCGGATTTTTCTCCGGCTCCAGATGCATTGCGCAGTAGAGAAATCCGCCCTTCCCGTAAGGCACTTCGACGAGCCCGGCATATTTCAATCCTTCGGGACCGCCGGCCTCGACGATGGTCTTTGCATTTCCCGCGTAAGGTTTGGCAAAATATTCCTCGCCGGTCCAGTGATCCGGATACCAGAAGGAGAGGTCGCGTTCGGAAATACCCTTCAAAAGCGGATGATCCGGACGGAATGTGAAATTGACCGACGGCTTCCTGGATGTGGCGAGGATTCCTCCCGGCAGCCACGCCGGATAATCCTTACGGGGCAGAAGAATGAGCGTCTCTCCGCTTTCCGCCCGTTTGAGCAGCTCATCCCGGTTCAAGACGGCGGATGCCGGAATTATATTCGGCTTCCGGACGAATTTTTCTCCGGGTTCCACGGTAACGGGAATTTTCCGCTCCAGACGCCCGCGCACTCCGACCGTCAGTTCATATTTTCCGGCTTTCTCCAGATTCAGCACGATTTTTTCGCGTGCGGTCCGGCAGAAGTCAAACGCAATACGTCTTCCGCCCCGCTGAACGGTTTTTCCGTCTTCGGCAAGAGTCCAGTAGAACTCAAGGGTCTCGTTTTTAAGCACATCGTGGAAGAGATTGACATCGTAAACAGCCTTTGTCCCGACCGGGAACGTGTGATATTGCTGAAGAACGACCAGATCCAGAGCCGGAATCGTGAAATCGTTATCGTCGATTGTCAGCCAGCGCCACGGCGTAATCGCGGAGACGCCCGCGTCGCGCGCCCCCTGAAACGCAAGCTTCATCAGAAGCTGATGCCCGAAATCCGCATATGCAAACGACTGAAAGACAGAATCTCCCATCACACGCGTCAGCCCGAGCGGGGAGCGGTAAAAGGTGATCCAGCCGGTCTCGTTGACAATGACCGGCTTGCGTCCCCATTCGATCGGGGACTTCTCCACAACATTGCAGACGTTCTTCCCCTGACCGGACGGCACCATCTCCCCCGCTCGGAACGGCTTGGCAATATCACGCCAGTAGACCATACCCGGCAGATGAGTCGCGGGTTCCCGGAACACCTGTCCCTCCACGGGATAATGAGTGGAGATGATCTCCGTCTCCCCGTGCAGTTCCAGATCGCATCCGGCCTCGGCAAAACGGGTCGGATCAGTCTGACGGACCGCCCGGACCGCATCGCGGATCCGCCCGAAATTCGCTTTGTTGGAAAACGCGAACATCTCGTTGGAAAGATACCAGGTGAAGATCGACGGATGATTGATGCGCGCATGAATCGAGGCAAGATCGGACGCCGTCTTGTGCCTCCAGAAATTCTCGTTGGCAATCATCTCGGCGGTCGGTCCCGCGGGAGTCACATTTCCCTGCGCGTAGATCAACCCTTCTTCATCGGCCAGCTCCGCAAAATAGACCCCGTCGTAAATATGCCGCAGCATGTTGTTGCCGAGTTTCTTCACCATGCGGATGCGGTCAAGAACCGCCTTGCGCCGCGCGCCCCCGCCGCGCAGAAACCATCCCCAGGAACTCATGAACGGACGCGCAGGAGAACGGAAGACTTTGCCGTTCCAGAGCAGATTCATGCCGTCCGTCCAGATTTCGCGGAACCCGAACCGGGTATTCCGGATATCCACGGTTTTCCCGTCTTTCTTCAGAACCGTCTCCAGCTGAAGGAGCGGAAATTCCACCGGCCCCCAGAGAATCGGATTGTTCCATTTTGTCCTGCCGTTGAGTTTCAGGACCTCGCGTCCGAGGTGCAGAACGCGGTTTTCCACCGTAAATCCTTCCGGAGCATCGACCTGCGCCTCTACGGTCCGGTTGCGGAAGGAGGTCGTCACCTTCACGTCGCCGATGAATTTCTCCGGCATCCCCAGCAGAGAAATCTCACTGACCCCCTGAAACAGGTACGCATGAAAGTTCTTCCGGTTCCAGTTGGGATTCTTTTTGTTCAGTTCCGAATCAACAAGGCTGGCAATCTTCCCCCGGACGGCCAGCAGAAGTGTATTCGTCCCCTTCCTCCTGAATTTGCCCGTGATCTCCACATCAAACGGAGCCAGTGAAACTTCTGTTCCGTAATGATAAATTTTCTTTCCGTTGAGATAAAGATCCGCCTCATACGCAATACGGTCGAAATGCAGGAACCATCGTGTTCCCGCGAAGTTTTCCGGCACGCTGAATTCGCGTTTGAACCATGCGATGTGATTCGGAAAATCCACAGGAAGAGAAGTCGGCTTCCATGCGGCATCGGAGGGCGGAAGCGCCTGAAGAGTACGAGTCTTGCGACTGCCATCGTCTTTCACGCTTGTCGTGAGCCACTTGTCGTTCAGCCAGAGCTTCGAGCGGTACGTGCCCGTCCAATCCCGCAGATATGGAAAGACCTCCTCGCAGGAATTGCCTTCGGAGTCGGTCACTTTCAGGATCGCGCGGTACTGATCCGAAGTTCCCTTCCGGTAATCGAACGTCTTTGCGAAGGACCTTCCCGCTTCCACGGTCTCCCGGTACTCCGCAACGGGAATGCGGAAGAAATCCACGATCTTGACTTCCAGATTCAGTTTCCGCTTTGATCCGGTCCGGTTTTTCAAATGCAGTTTCAACTGCTCCCCGAAAGTCGTCTTCTCAAAGGAGTAACGACGATCCCGTTCAAAGGCTTTGCGCTCAATATGCTTCTGAGGAGCAAACGGCAGACGCTCCTTCGCCAGAGTCAGGGTTCCGATGGAAACAGAGGGAGCAATCACAAGAAATTCATCGCCGTTGTTCACCCTGATAAAAGCGGTCTGCGCGGTGCTCATGCCGTTGACAACCGGGGAAGCGGAATCGAATTCCAGCCGGACGCCGTTCCGGTAAAGACAGTTCGCCGGAATTCCGGACATTTCCAGCCGGACCGAATAGTTTCCCGGCTCGATCCCGGAAATTTTCCAGTATCTCTCCCGGCTTCCGGGACGGAACGAGCGCCCCCGGATTCCGGCGTTTTTCCCGTTTTCCAGCAGGGCGGAAGGCGGATAAACCATCTCCGCAGCGACGGAAATGCAGAAGATTCCCAGAAATGCAAAAAAAGGAATTCTCATCATTGTCTTATTCCTCAATTACGACATCGAAGGGCTGGATGCTCTTGTGCTGTTTCTTGTCCTCTTTCGTGGTGTAGCTGACCCGGACATGGAACTTGTAGCTTCCCGGACCGAGCGCCGGACACGCAGGCAGCGGAACCGACACAAATTTTCTCTGATCTTTGTCCCATTTGTTGTTCTTTCCCATGGTTCCTTCCTTGCGGGCGCCGAGATCGAGATCGTAAATGTAAGGAGTACCGGTATGCGCGTTTTTCCAGTAGACTTCCACCTGCTGGTACCAGCCGCGTCCTTCAAAATGATTCAACCCGCGGTTTGCACTGGCAAAATCCCGTTCCTGGGAGTGAAGCATGCTCGTAACGATTTTTCCGGCAATCTCTTTCGATTCCTCTACCTGATATTTCACTTTTACCTTGCAGCGCGGATTCGATTTTTTCAGAATGGGGAAATCCTCGCTCCATGTTTTTCCGCCATCGGTACTGAATTCAAGCTGTGTTTTGATATCCGCAACCGCAGCGAGGGTGAGTCCGAGACAGAGAGCCGTCAAAAAAATTTTTTTCATGATTCCTTTTCTCCTTATTTCAATTCTGTTTCCATTATGCTATTGGATTCCGATGAATACCCATGTTTCCATTTTGAAAGCGGCAAGCCCCAGATTCGGGATCGGCCAGAACATCGTCGGATAGGAGACAACACGACCGTCCAGGCTCAGAAAATTTCCCCTGTTGAGCAGATGCCGTCCCCAGGGACAGTATCCCTCCACCTCCCCTTCCCCCAGCATCCGGCTTGCAGCATATGAGGCATAATTCATATTGCCGACCAGTTTGTTGGTTTTGACTCTTTTTTCGATCAGCATGACGGATCCCGGAGGACATTTCACCATTTTATGCGGAGTACTCCGGCCAACGGAACCGGAACCGCCGTCACTGTGATAGACAAATCCGCCGGTTCTCGTCGGATCCTCCGCATGAGCGGCGGACCATCGGCAGGTGGTAACCCCGTAGCTGGTCCGATAGGGAATTCCTCTCTGGTCAGAACCGGAAGAGGGACATTTCCAGATCCCTTTTGCCGCAGTCGTTTCCGGCATCACTTCACCCATGCATGCATTGGTATTATTCTTTACCCCTGGGCTCCCGACATAATCCCGGATCGCAATTCCCCACCAGATATGGCAGTTGCTCCCATTGCTCTGTCCCGGCAGATAGGATTCAAAATCGTTCATATAGGAAATAAATCCCAGACCGATGGTCTTCATATTGCTGATACAGGATATCTGGCGCGCTTTTTCCATCCCCTGATTCAGAGCCGGAAGCAGAATCGATACAAGAATCGCTATAATTGCAATTACAACAAGAAGTTCTATCAATGTAAAATTCTTCCTCTCCGTTTTCATTCTTTCGACACCCCTTTTCTTATTTATGGTGCGGTACCGCACACGCTTGTTTGATATGAAGACTCGGTGTTACAGTCAGACTGCGCACCGGGATTTCCTGTTTGAAAATCTGCCGGAGCAGCAGTTCGCCGGCAAGACGTCCCTGCTCCTGCTGATGCTGATCCACGCTTGTTAAAGAAGGAGTCAGCTTGTAAGCGATATCCACATTTCCATATCCAGTCACCGAGATCTCCTCGGGAATCCGTATTCCGTGCTCAAGCAGAGTGCGGTATGCATAGGAAGCCAGCTCATCCGTGGCGCAGACCAGTGCGGTTGGCAGCTTTGCTCCGGACTCCAGATATTCGCTCAGAACCCGGTTTGCGTCATCCGGCAGATATTCCTTGCAAAGGAGCACGATCTCCTTTTCCGCATCGGGACACTCCATCAAAGCCTGACGATACCCGGAAAGACGATCCCGCGTTGTCGCCACACAAGTCTCTCCGCCGAGGAACGCAATTCTCCGGTGCCCCAGCGAGAAAAGATAACGCATCACCTGCACCATTCCCTCCACATCGTCGGAAGAAACCGATGCAATCTCCGGCGACGGCGACGGACTGTTGAAAACCACCACATTCTTCAGTTTCTGAAACAGCTCCAGATATGCGGAAGGATACGGCGAAGATTCCGGTGTATCAATGATCGCTCCATCCATTCCGCCCGCCGCGTAATCCAGAATCTCTTTTGCGTGTTCCTGGAAACTCGCCGAGGAAAACGAGGAGACGAAGATTCGGAATCCCGCATTTTTCACCACATCCTCCACGCCGTAGATTGCCGACATGAAATATCCGTCGCGCGGCATGAACAGTCCGATCGTATGAGAGAGCAC
>CALXMJ010000068.1 GCA_944389445.1 uncultured Victivallales bacterium
TCCTTGCTTGATGATTAATGTAACATTTTCCAGATTCGATACACTTCGGTCATGCTCCATGCCTGAGCGTCACAGCCGCGCTGAACGTGCGGATAATCGCCGTCCACGATCTCCGCGAGCTGTCCGACACATCCGGTCCGCATGATGATTTCGGACGAGGAAAGAAGCGATCGCGCCGTCGCCCTGCCCGCCTCGCCGTAGGTCATCAGCCAGGCTTCGCAATAACTCGGGAACGGCCATGTCCAAGCTGTCCCGTTATGATAGGAAGGTTTGCGGCGGGTATCCTCATCCCCCTCATATTTTCCCCAGTAGGGACGCGAAGGATCATTCAGAAGCCGTCCATCCGCGCCATAGATCGGGAGCCGGTATTCCGTCGGACGATCCGCCAGACTGCGGATCGCTCCCGGGACAAGCAGGCAGGAACAGGTTTCAAGTATGGATTTGCAGAGCTCAGGATCCGTCACGGCCCCGAGGGTGATCGCAAAGAGCTGATTCGGACGGATATGGTCATCCTTGACCGCCTTGTCCGCCGGGGTCCCGGGCGAAGCATGCAGACAGTCGGAAAGCGACCGGCCGTCGTCCGAAAGGAAGCAGCGGAGGATCGACTCCTGCACCTTTTCCGCCAGAATCGCCCATCTTTCCGAGGCGGGAGAGATGCGGCAGAGAAAACGCAGCGCCGCAAACCAGAGAGCCTGTATTTCCACCGGATATCCCTCGCGCGGAGTCCCGGCCGGATAATTCGTATCCATCCAGGTAAAGTGCGGTGGACTGAACACCAGCCCGGAATCGGGATCCATAATGATGCCGTTCGGAGTGCCGGAAATGATTCCCTCCGCGATCTCCTCAAGAATATCCCGCAGGGTTTTGCCATCCCGGACGACGCTGTCTGTAAATTGCAGGGAATCCTCCGCGGCACAAAGATCGCGAACCGCGGTAAACAGCCAGAGCGGGGCATCGCTTGTGTCGCGGTTGCCGACATTGTCGCCGTAAATGGTGTTCGGAATTGTCCCGCGATCCGCGAACATGGCGAATTGTTTAAGGATGGCTTTGACATCTTCGCGGAATTCCGGGGCGGCGATCAGTCCGCGGGCTGCGATCAGGGTGTCGCGTCCCCAGTCGAGGAACCAGGGGTATCCGGCGATCACCGTGTTCAAGCTGCCGCGCCGGACGACAAAACAGCGCATTGCCGCCAGCATCCGTTTTTCCAGAGAGGCATCCGTCGCCGGACGGAAATCCGCGGGAGTAATCAGAGACGGCAGCAGTTTCTCCGGTTCCATCGGCGTCTGGATCGACGCGGAAATCTGTGCGGTGTCGCCTCCGGCAAGCGTGAGTTCGAAATAGCCCGGACTGTAAGCATCGGAATTCGGATCCAATCCGCGGGCGGCCTCATTCGGCTGCCAGATCATATAGGACCACTCGTCATTCGGGATGAATTTCCCCTGGGAAGCGGTCAGGGAAAGGGTCCGCCCGTCCGCCGGAGTGAAATCGAAGCCCTTCTCGTAGAGACGGACCTTCCGCGGCCAGACGGATTCAAGACCGTTCGCTTTGGTCGCACAATGGAAATTGCGGTCCTCGACATCGGGGCGCAGAATCAGGCGGACGGTTGCCTGGTCGGAAAGCATCCGGCGTCCCTTCCCATTCTGGCGGAGAACAGAGATCCGGACCTGATTTTTCATCCGGACCATCTCTATTTTCACCGCAAGATCAACATAGAGGCCGTTTCCGGTCGGGACGTGATAGTGCCAGATGCCGGCGCCATCCTCTCCGATCTCGAACCGGTTCAGGCAGCAGAGGGAAATTTCCTGGGTGCGCGCATGGTGCAGCAGCCACATGCGGATGCGGCGGAACATGATGTGCCGGTCCTCCGGATGATCCGGGCTTAAATTGGACAGCATCACCGCATCGTAACGGGAGGAAACGGAGGGCATATCCAGACGCAGATGCGTCAGGGCGCCCCGCCCGTTCGCCTGAAGGAACGTGAGAGTATTGCTGCGGATGTAATGGTGATTGTAGGAAAGCGCCGTCCGGAGAATGTCCGGAGCCAGGAGCAGGAGATGCCCCGTCTCCCGGATGATCTTTCCCTCGTCAAAGGCGGCGAAATGGAGCAGAGCGCGCTTGTGCGGCAGTTCAGTCGCAACCGGATAGAAAATCGCGAAGTGGCGGCCGCGGGAATCCACCAGACTGTCGAACTGCTGGATCAGCCGTTCCTGCGAATAGACCTGGGCACGGAAACGGAGCGGAGAGAGCACCAGAAGGAATTTCCCCGGCGGAACCATCACCTTTCTGCGGACATCTTCCGGCCAGTGCCAGCGGACAAAGGGAGCTTCATTCCCCGAGTTTTCCAGTTTTGCAAGGAACTCTTCCGGAGATTCCAGCAGATGATGCGCGAGCGGTTCAATCCGGTCGGTTTTCTGGAGAACGGAACTGCCCCGGATACAGGCAAGGGTCTTCAGGACCATCGTGCACGCCTCCTGAAATCCGATTTTCGAGAATCGGTCAAGCTGATCGGAAGCATCCCCGTTGACGGTTTGAAGATCGGCGGCGTCACAGGAAAGACAGCGCACCCAGCCCGGAGGAAGGTCCAGTTCGAATTTCGTATGATCGACAACCCGGATGTTCACGGTTTCGTTGCAGAGCAGATCGTATGCGGCCAGTCCGGTGGAGTTGGATGCGTGAGGATTCCAGGAAACGGTCGTCGGGTTTTCGCAGTCAAGATTGATCGCAACGAGTACATTTTTTCTGCCGGAGGAATCCGTCCGCACAATCAGCAGCCCGTTTGGCGAGCCGGATTCAATGAACCGGACGGATGCCCCGTTGTGGAATGCCGGATGATTCCGCAGAATCGTGTTCAGCCTTCCGATGAAATCCACCTGATTGGGCTCGGCTCCCCAGGCAAGACCGCGCGCCTCGTGAACGTCAATTTTTTCCTTTGCGTACCATTCCACGCCGTTGGCGAATCAGAAAGCACCGTTCATGGAG
>CALXMJ010000069.1 GCA_944389445.1 uncultured Victivallales bacterium
CAGATTCCGGAGAAGTTCCTCCCAGACGGTTTCGAGCAAAGGTTCCCGATTGTCGTCGAATTCCGTTCGGAGGACCCATTCGGCGATGTCCCGGAGACGCTCTCCGCAGGAGTGTTTCAGAAAATCCGCATAAGGAGAAAGTCCGAGTCCCTCCCGCATCTGGAGAATCTGGAATTCGGGACTCGCGAGAAATTCGAACCAGCGGCGCTCCGCATCGGAGGTCTTTTCATATCCCGCCAGAATGGCGACGGAGAGGAAGTGCGGCATTCTTCTGCGCCGTGCGGAACATCTGGGACGCACAAAACGGTATTCTTCATTCTGGAAGATGCCGCGCTCCGTCCAGCGATGGGAGAACACTTCAGCCGTGCGGATGCGTTTTTCCAGCAGAAAGCGGATCTGATCGCCGTCTTTCTCGCAGGCTGGTTCCATGAGCTGTTCCTTTCCGATGGTTTCGAGGGATTTCAGAAACAGGAAGAGCTCGGAAGAAAGTTTGCCGTTTTCCGGAAGAAGCATAGCGGCACGGTCGATGCCGCAGCAGTCCCGGAGCAGATCCAGATTCTGCACGGGGATGGAGTGCGGCCCGTAATTCCGGGAGATCCATTCCAGATAGGCGGGAAAATCATCCGGCGGTGTTTCCGAGACTCCGGCGGCACTGTAAATCTGCGCCATCACCTGAAGCTGGAACGGCAGAGTGATGCTCCAGTCCGCATTGTGCAGTCCGGGAAGAAGACGGGATTGAAGATCTGCAAGTTTTTCCTTTGAAAACACTTCGGAGAGCGGGACGCAGGGAAGGGGAATGTTCCGCCAGTCGTCCGGGCGGACAATGACCGTATTGCGCGAGCCGAAAGCGGCTTGCTCCAAAGGCTGTTTGGATGGGACAAACCGGGTGGTGATGCGGATTTCCGGCGCAATCCGTTCGAACCGTTGAACGGCTTGGAGCCAGAAGGAGCGCTGCCGGGGATTGTCCTCGCAGACCGCGATTGCCAGGTCGGCGGTGTTCACCGGTTTCGTCTCCGGCTGCTGTGCCGCTACGCTGGCTCCCTTATACGGCTCAATTACAATGATGCCGCGGTTTTTAAGCTCTGTCATGCCGATGTGCACCAGACTTTGCGAAAGATTGAAACGCGTTGCAAGTTCCCTCTGGCCGGGCAGACGATCGGTGAAGCCGGGCGCTTTGGTCCGGATCAGCTGTTCCACCGTGGATGTAAATGTCATGATTTTAGTGATGTTTGACATGCTCCGTCCTTTTTCTTTCTGTATATTATAGCATATTATTAATCAGTTGTCAATAGATAAATAAATAAAAAAATAAATTTATTTTGTTTATTGATTAATCAGTTGTTAATCAGTTGAATCTTTTGTCTTCCGTTCGTTTTTCCGAAAAATGAGGACGGCGCCGGTCCTGGAGGTTTCCGGATCGGCGCCGCCTGTTTGAAAAGAGGTTTTTCCGGTAGATGTCCGGTCAGGGAATGACTTCTCCGGTCAGAGCGATCAGCCCGATGACTGCGTTGTTTTTTCCTCTGAGTACGACGGAACGGATGGGATCGTCCGGATGCGGATTCCTCCATTCGAAGAGATAGACTCCGACCACGCCGCTTCCGTTCATGGCGCTCCATGCGCATTCCGCATCCGGAAAACGCTTGGATGCGGCGTTCCACCAGTCGCCGATGTTCTGACCGGCGATGACCGGTACGCGGATCCGCCTGCCGGATTCCCATGTGATGACATAGTCGCCTGCGTGTGTCTTTCCGGTTTCATCCATCCATGCGCCGGAGTGCAGGAATACGATGCGCTTCAGTTTTGCTCCGACGGGAATCGGCTTTGACTCCGCGGGAAACTTCAGATCCGGATTGTCGGAGACGACAAGACAGGATCGGCCTCCGTTGGCTGTCGGATTGATGATATCGAAGAGGATCCCGTTGAAAATGCGTTTTCCTGTCGGGAAGGGAGCAAGATCGTTGTTTGGTCCCTGATCGGTCCATCCGCCTTTTCCGTCTTTTGCGATCGGATCGGCGAAACCCCGGTTTGCCGTGTTCCGCAGGGAGAGCGGAAGGGCTTTTGTTCCGGTCAGCGGCGCAGCTTTCGGAAGCGGATGCCCCTTGAAGGCGGAGGCCTGCTGGCGGGTGGAGTCGTTCAGGATCGTTTCCAGAAGATTGCGTGTGAATTGAGCCGCGCCGGAATCGTCTTTCAGAGTTTTTGTGACTTCCGCCTGGCAGAAGAGAACATCGCCTTTGCCGAGTTTCAGGTGAGCGGCCGTCATGCCGAACTGTCCGGCGCCCCACTGGGTGGTGTCGCCTCCGATCATCAGCGCCGCCCGGGAGAGCGGCGTGATGTAATGGCGGTAGACGGACCAGTCCTTCTGGTTCCAGCAGAAGAAATCCTTCTGATTCAGATGCTTCAGAGCGGGATGGCGCGTTTTGAGAAGTTCGCTGAACTGTCCCGGACCGGCAAGGACATACTCCAGTTCCGGAAGAAACGGGATGCGTCCGATGAAGCTCTGTTCGAAGACCAGAAGGCGGCCGCCGTTTTCGACAAAGGAGCGGATGACTGCGGCACTTTCCTGGACTCGTCCGTCGATGGAGTCTCCGCCGAGGATGAGGATATCGAAACGGTTCAGGTCTTCCGGTTTACGCAGAACGGTATGCGGCAGTCCGAATGCCTTCAGAGTCCTGATCGTGCTGTACGGTTTGAGTCCGCCGAAAACGGAGACCGCATCGTACAGCGCCACCTTTTTTCTGGTTTGAATCGGACGGAATACCTCGGAACGGTTCCGGAGATTCAGTTCGCGGTCCCGTTCATTGAGAAGGGTTTTTCCGGAACGGAGGCGCCAGACCAGCCGGTATCTCCCCGGCTCCTCCGGCATTGTCATCTGGAGGGTGATGAGCTTTGTCCCATTGGAGGGCAGAGCTCCGATTTCCTGCGCGGCTGCCGTGCAGGTTTTGCCGTTCCGTTCGATTTCCGCTTCGAAGCGGATGCCTGCCGGATCCGTTTCCCGGTTGTTGACAATGGATACCCTGACGGAGAGCGCTTCTCCTGTGAAGCGGTTCGGCGCAATGTAGTCGGGGATTGCGATGGTCGGAGCATTGACGCGGGCAAGATATGGGAAGGCTTCATTCTTCTTCAGTTCGATCCGGTCGAAAGGCCATGCGTTGCTCATGGAGAAGTAAGCGCCGCTGAGGGTTTCATAGCCGTCGTATTCGGGCCAGCATTTGCGGTAGGCTTCGAGAATGCGTTCGGTGTAGATGCCGCGTCCGGAAATTCGGTTGAATTTGTACTGTCTGCTTCCCCAGTTGCGGACCCAGTAATAGGAGAGACCGCTCTGTTCCGGATGTTCCTTGCTCCAGCGGGTGAGCATGTA
Organism: uncultured Victivallales bacterium; assembly: GCA_944389445.1. Classification (GTDB taxonomy): domain Bacteria; phylum Verrucomicrobiota; class Lentisphaeria; order Victivallales; family UBA1829; genus UBA1829. The sequence goes on from CALXMJ010000069.1 coordinate 3,359, forward strand.
GAGGAGTTTGTCCCAGTCCGGTTCCGGATCGTCTGCGTTTTTCCAGATGCCGTCAAAGATGGCGGGGTAGTAGTGATCCGCCATGTAAACGGTCTCCCCGTTGATGATCGGAGGCATGCGCTTGCCGTAGTATTTGCGGACCGTGCGGATGAAGTCCCGGGCGACCGGTTCGCAGAAGGCGAGGGGAAAGTTGTTGATGCTGCCCGTGTAGTCATGCGTGTCGATGTAGTCGAGTTTTTCGCGTTCGGACATCTCCTTGACATTGGAACCGTCTTTCCAGAAGCGTCCGGAGGAGTTCGTGGTCGGGCGCTGCTGGCGGTCGATCCTGTGGTAAAGATCGTAAAGATTGTTGAGAAGTTTTTCCACGCGGGGATCGTCATACTGGCGGATTTCATTTCCGAAACTGTACATGCAGATGGCGGGATGCGAATAGGAATTGTGGATGCGTTCTTTTATTTTCCGGATGAACTCCGGATGCAGTTTTCCGTTTTTGTCACAGGCGCCGTCGAAGCCTTTGACGGCGATCTGGTCGGCGCGTTCCGGTCTTTTGATTGCCGTTTCCGGATAGTCGAGTTCATCTGCGCAGAGAATGCCGTATTCATCCAGAATATCGTATTGCAGACGGGTCAGCGTGCAGGAGTGGATGCGGAGATGGTTGACATTGGCATCCCTGCCCAGAATCTGCCAGTAGCGGCGGTAGATGTCGTTCTGATTGGTCCGGAGCGCGTAGAGCCAGCCGTGCCGCCAGAGCGGGTACGCATCGTTCGCGTGGGTCAGGCCGCGGAGCATGACGGGTTTCCCGTTCAGGACGAAATTGCCGTTCCTGACTTCAAACGTCCGGATTCCGAACCTCTGCACTCCTGTGACGGCTCCCCGCGCGTTCCGGACCCGGATTCCGTAAAGGAAGGGCGATTCGCAGCTCCACAGTTTCGGTTTTGCCATGTGCGCGGTGCCCGATACGAGGGAGAGTCCGTCTTCGGAACGGCGTTTCCCGAAGCGGAGAGTGGCGGCTTTTTTGCCGGAGTTCCATTCGAAGATTTCTCCGGTCCAGCCGTCGGTGTCGGCGCTCTTCTCCGAGCCGGAGAGGATACAGTCAAAATGAACTTCCGTGAGATTTTTCTCCGTCGTGACAAGGATGTTCGCGGTATATGCCGGCGGACGGATGTCGAGATACACCAGATCCAGAATTCCGGCTTTTCCCGCCCACCCCCAGCGGACCGGATGGCCGTTGTGAAACAGTCGCAGGGCGATGACGTTTTTCCCGGGGCGAATCAGGTGTGTGATGTCGAAACTATGGGGAATATGTCCTCCCTTGTAGTCGACGGGCGGATAATACGGTGTGCCGCTGCCGGCTTTTTTTCCGTTGATGTAGAGCGTGAAATCTCCGGCGACTTCTTCAAAGGTCAGGATGGCCCGTTCCCCTTTTTTCATCGGCGGAGCGGTGAAGGCTCTGCGGAACCATGCGACGCCGCCCCATTCGCGGACGGTCCGCGGCAGAGCGTTCCACATCCCGTTCCAGTCCGTGACTGCGGGCAGTTTGATCAGAAAAGGTACATGAATGTCATTGGGAACGAGATCGCGCTGCCATGCGGAATCATCGAAGTCCGCGGCGTGATACTGTTTCCGGGTTCCCTCGTCGCCGGGATGGTTTTTGCGGTCGGAAGAGACCTTTTTCACTTTCCACCAGCCCGAGAGCGGGGTCCGCTTCAGATGCGGCAGATAGATATCCGATTTTGTCAGATCCGGATTGTATGTTTCCGGAGCGGGGAGTGCGGCGGAAAGCAGAAGGGAAGTTCCCGCCAGAAGAGCGGTCAGCGGAAGGAAAAGGCTGTTCATGAAAAATCCTTTCGTATGAATGGTGTGTTATCGTCCGGTCCAGAAGGTGATCGACTCCTGAATCCCGTACCAGCTTGTGGTGGAGTATTCGAGCGGAATCCGTCTGGATTCGACATGGCCGTCCAGAAAGCAGACGGGTGTTCTGCCGGAGTGGTATCTGCCCAGAGATTCCGAGGAGCCGCCGCCATCCAGAAGAGTGTTGTTCTAGGAAAATGAGCCGCTGGAGGAGATCCTGCCGTATCCGTCGGCAAAGGCGATGCACTTTGTCGGCTGCCTGACCTTTTCAATCAGTGTGAGATTGGTCCAGTAAGCATCGTTGCATAAATTTCTATATCAATAAATTCCAGATACCCAGCCCGACAT
>CALXMJ010000070.1 GCA_944389445.1 uncultured Victivallales bacterium
GACTTCATTGCCTTTAACATGATTCTGGATTCCCATACGGTATGGGATGTCGTGGCGGTTCCCCAGATCAACGAGTATTACGGCGAACGCCGCAGACAGCTTCAGATCGTGGATGCAAAACCCGCAAGGGAGGATTGATTTCCAATTTTTTCCTTGAAACTCCTGAATGACGGGGTATAGTAAATCCCCGTCCTCAGGGGATTCCTGCCCGGATGGCGAAATGGCAGACGCAACAGACTTAAAATCTGTTATCCTATGGATGTGCGGGTTCGACCCCCGCTCCGGGCACCACCTTTTTTTACGCGTGAATGATGGAGACGCCATCATCTGTTTCCGTTTTTCTTTTCCATGTTTTCTTTCGGATCCGCTTTTTTCCCGGGAGGAATCACTTTTCTGCTTGTTTACATAAATTTTAAATAATGTAAATAATTCTTTTTGATTTTTTGATTTAATGTTGACAATTTTTCTTTTTTAGAATAAAATATGTAATCAGAATGCAGGAGTGTAAATGATGGATCCGGTTTTCCTCGACAGTCTGAAACAGAATATGCGTCATTGCAGCAGGAACGATACTGTTGCGACGATTCACGGTTCCATGGCGGAATGGCTCAGGGGCCGCGGCTGCGCGGCTGGCAACGGACAGCTGATGCCGGTCAGTCATCTGGCGGATGCTCTCGGCGTTGCGCGGCAGACCGTTCAGAAGGTCTATCAGCTTCTGGAAGCGGAAAAGCTGATTTACCGACAGCCGAACGAACGGATCTGGTACATGAAACGGATTCGCCGTTCCAATCTCCAGAATATCGCCCTGATTCTTCCGATGATGTTTTCCGATTATTATCTGCCTTCGACGGAATACGGTCAGCGTCATTTCGGTGTTTATTCGGGGATTGCCGACCGCGCGATGGAACTCGGTTATGCTCTGGTGCCGCGGCAGCTTCCGCCTCCCGGAGCTTCCCGTACGGAAATTCTTGCCGCGATTGACGACATCCGTCAGCATTATTCCGGCGTGATTCATCTGGGCGAGCGACGTTATGATTCCGATCCGCCGCTTGCGGAACTGGTTGCGCAAAGCGATCTGCCGCAGATTGCGATTGACTGTGAATTCTCGCAGCCGTGGATCGGATCGGTTACATTTGATCCGGATCAGGTCGCCCATACGGTTTCCAGTTACCTGCGGGAGAATGGACACCGCAGGATCGGCATCGTTTATCCGCATATAAAGATGAACCCGAAAAACCCCGCCTGTTCCTATATGATGATTGAACGGGAAACGGTTCTGAAGCCGTTTGCGGAATCCTCTATGCGTTTTGACAGGATTTTTGAAATCGTCTCCGGCGCTCATTCGTTTGGAGAGGACTTTGAAAAACAGGTTTTCCGGACGGTCAAAGCTCCCGATGCGCCGACCGCTTTCTGGTGTCGCGACGATATCTCGGCAATGAAGCTCATTCAGGTTTTGAAGGAGTTCGGCTGTTCCGTCCCGGACGATTTTTCCGTGCTCGGATTCGATGATCTCCCACTCGCCGCTACCTTCGATCCGCCTCTGACTACCCTGCGGAATCCTATTTACGAACTCGGTTATACGGCAATGACGCATCTCGACTGTTACATTCGGTGCGGTCTCGATGCGTTTCGGCGCGTTACGCGTCTTGCCCCTGTGCTCTGTATCCGGGAAAGTGTCTCGGCACGGAATGCCTCTCATCATAAAAAACAGTTTAATCCAAAAGAGAAGGAGAATATAAAATGAGACGAAAAATTTTCACATTGATAGAACTTCTTGTCGTTATTGCTGTAATTGCAATTCTTCTATCTGTTCTGCTTCCCGCTCTGAACAGCGCCAGGAAGAAGGGGCAGGCCATTGGCTGTGTCAACAACCTGTCACAGCTGATGAAGGGACATTTCATGTATGCCGATGCTCAGGATCAGTGGATGATCGGCAGTCAGGCGTATCAGGCCGGAACAAAAACTTCGCTTGGATGGGCATACTTCATTGTAGAGGCGTTCCCGTATGTGAAAAAACAGATTATCCGCTGCAACTCCAATCCTATTCTGGAACCCCTGCTGTCGTATGCGACAAACTGGAGCTGGAGATGTTATGGAATGTATGCTCCGAAAGATCGGTGGACTGGAACGTACTATACTGATCGAATTGACGAAACAGGCGATTTCGCAGTTTTGGTCGATGGGACCCGCGCTTTTCATTTGACAAAAATGAAGGGCCCTTCCAGAATTTTTCTGCTTTCTGATTCCGGGAGTTTCGCCTCTTCGCCGGGAGTTGCCAGTTACAAGATGCATCCGACTTATTATCTGGAAAACAGTTCCGCCATCTTTCTGCTTCACATCAACCGGGCGAACATGGCCTTTGCCGATGGTCATGTGGAAGCGCGTTCCCAGAGCCGCCTCCGGAGCGACGGTTTCACTCGAATGGCTCTGGAAAATGGAACCGTTCTCACTTTTTGAGTATAGAATCCTAAAAGAAAGGTTTTGTATATGAGACGAATGAGTATCGCCGCCGTATTCTGTTCGGCATTTGTTCTCGCCGGGGGAACTCCTCTGGTGAATCTGGAGACCTACGATGTTTCCAGAATTGTTCCCGTGGATTTCACGGCTCCGCTCTGGGTGACGCCGAAACCGGTCAAAACCGATGGAATCAAAGTGGAAAAAGTGAAAACGGAAAACGGATTCGCGCTGGATGTCAGAATTACGGATGATACTCTGCTGAATCCCGGCATACTGCTGCCGCCGCCGAAAGGGGAGCTTTACTGGGATCTCTCTCGTTACCAGCACCTTTGCGCGGACATCGAAAACATGGACGACGATCAGCAGGTGATTGTCTCCATCCGCGTGACCAATCCGCTGGTCGGCACCCGTCAGATTGCCAACAACAGCGGTTTCGGACTGAATCCGAAGGAAAAGCGGACTCTGAGACTTTACTATCCGCAGGCCGATGAGTTCGCAAAATGCCGGATCGACGGTCTGCGCGCAACCCCGCCGGGAATTCCCGGACTCAAAAACATTGATGGACGACGGGTCGACGCCATCATTTTCTGGGGACACCATCTGGCCATGTTCTCCAGAAAACATTCCGCGCATTACCGGATCAGCAACATCCGGCTGGAAAAACCGTATACCGGTCCCGGTGCTCCCGTCAACGATCCTGCCCGCTTCTATCCGTTCATCGACCGCTACGGGCAGTATGTTCACCAGGACTGGCCCGATAAAATCCATTCCGATGCCGATTTCGCCAAACGCCTCGACAAGGAGGAACGCTCTCTCAAACCCCGGATCGCCGAGTGGAACAAGTGGGGCGGATGGCGGAAAGGTCCGCAGCTCAAGGCTACCGGCTTCTTCCGGACGGAGAAGTATCAGGGAAAATGGTTCCTCGTTGATCCGGATGGCAGACTCTTCTTTTCGCACGGGATCAACGCTATCACTCCGAATGCCTGGGGTAGGGAGCGCGACCCGAAATGGTATGAAACGGGAAAGATCGGACGTAAAAATTACAATTTCAATTTCATCAACGATAATTTAAAGCGGAAATACGGCGCCGATTATCAGAAGGTTTACTGGGATTTTGTCGGCAAGCGCCTTCAATCGTGGGGCATCAACACGATCGGCAACTGGAGCTGTGCGGAGGTTCAGCAGAAACATCACACACCCTACGCCATGGAACTGCGGCTTTCCGGCGGGAAAAAGTGGATTCCGAAGGTGGAAGGTTTCCGCAAGTTCCGCGATGTCTTCGATCCCGATTTCGAGCAGGTTCTTCGGAACAGCACGAAGGCTGCGGACGCTGTCGCCGCGAAAGACGATCCCTGGTGCATCGGCTTTTTTATCTGCAACGAGATCAAATGGGGCGATCGGACTGCGATTGCGCGAAGCGCGTTTTCCGCTCCAGCAGACAATGCGTCGAAGAAAGAATTCGTGGAAATGCTGGAGACCAAGTACATTACCGCCGCCGCCCTTAACCGCAAGTGGGGGACCGATTACAGGAATTGGAATGAGGTTCTGAATTCAACCGCTCTGCCGGATCCGGAAAAGAGTTTCGAGGATATGCTGGCGTTCAATGCGCATTTTCTGGATCGCTTCTATTTCCTCTGCCGGAAGACGGTGAAGGAGTTTTCTCCGAATCATCTCTATCTGGGTTCCCGTCTGCATCTCGGCTGGCATCCGGAGGCCTATGCCGCCGCGGCGAAATATGCGGATGTCGTTTCCCGCAACATCTACAGCTGGAGCATGGACGGCTTCCGCGCCGCCGGACTGCCGAAGGATAAGCCGATCATGATCACCGAATTCCATGTGGGTGTCCTTGACCGCGGAACCTTCAACGCGGATATGCGGCCTGCCGGAATCACCCAGAATGACCGCGCCCATGCCTATCTGCGGATTATGCAGGGAATTCTTCTGCATCCGCAGGTGGTCGGAGCTCACTATTTCTGCTGGAATAATCAGCCGCTCACCGGACGGTTCGATGGAGAAAATCTTGCAATCGGCGTAATCGACTGCTGCGATACCCCCTTCTGGGAACTTACCGCAATGATGCGGAGGATCAGTGAAAATATGATGCAGTACCGCCTTGACGGCAAATATGAATGCGGATGGGATCAGTGATGAAGTCTGGATGGTTTTGCATTGCACTTTGTTGTCTGCTGTCGGCATTTTTTCCGCTCGGGGCGGAAGAAGCTGTCCACTGGGACCGTGAAAATCTGAAGGTCTCCTGGAAAAAGAAAATTTCCGTATCGGCGGATTCCGGCGGCGGTGTGACGGCCGAATTCCGGACGGGATCGAATTCCTGGCCCTATTTCGTGCTTGTCCCGGAAAAAGGAAAAAATTGGGATTTCTCCCGATTTCGTTTTATTTCCTTTGCAATTGAAAATCTTGATCGGGAGCGTGCGGTGACAGGGGATATCTGCCTGGGGATGTGGAGCCGTCATAAAATCGGGGTTTTTGTGCTTGGACCGGGAGAGAAACGCTCGTTTACTTATCCATTGAACCATGGAGGAAGATCGTCATTCGATCCGCTGTTTCGGGCAAAGGGAATGCCGAACGGTTTTGAGGGGGGGACGAATATCGACACCTCTTCCGTGAAGTGTATTCATGTGATTTGCGGATTTGTCCGTTACGGTCGTTTCCGGATTTCCGGGATTCGGCTTCACGGACGTTATGACCCTTCTCCCGCGATCCGCTCCCCGGAGACCTTTTTCCCGTTCATTGACGACTACGGTCAGTACCGCCATGAGGAATGGCCGGAAAAAATCAAATCGAATGAACAGTTGAAGCAATCGCTGCGGAACGAGAAGTCCGCACTGAAACCGCGTGTCGCGGACTGGGATCAGTGGGGCGGCTGGAAGAGCGGACCCCGTTTGAAGGCTTCCGGATATTTCCGCGTGGAAAAGTGGGACGGCAAATGGTACTTCGTGGACCCGGACGGTCGACTGTTCTTCTCGCGAGGCATCAATTCCCTGTCCCGGGGGGAATACTGGCCGACCGATCGCGGGAAAGCAAAATGCTACACCCGGAAACCCGCCGCGCCGGGCCGCGTGTTCCATTTCTATTCCGACAACTGCCGCATCCGGTACGGGAACGAGTCCTGGCACGATTTTCAGTTCCGCCGGATGGAGAGCTGGGGATACAATACCATCGGCAACTGGAGCGATCCGGAGCTTTACCGCGGACGGAAAATGCCATATATGCTGAATCTGCCGCTGCCCTCCGAAACGTTGCGTTTCGGTCCGAAGAATGAGTTTCGCGATGTCTATTCTCCCGAATTTGAATCGGAACTGCTGCGTGTCCTTCCGGAGAAGTTCCGCTGGACGATTGACGATCCATACTGTATCGGCTATTTTGTCGGGAACGAACTTCATTTTGACAACTCTGTCAAGGTTGCCGAGGCCGCGTTTCTCGCTTCTCCGGAGCTTCCGGCAAAGCGGAAGCTGATCGCAGGACTCAAGGAAAAGTACAGAACCGTTGCTGCCCTGAACAAAGCATGGAAAGGCTCCTGGTCCTCCTGGGATGCTCTGATTCACGCGGAAAAACTTCCGGATGCAAAGCTCTGCCGGAAGGATTTTGAAGCGTTTACGTTGAAATTCTGGAACCGTTTCTTTGAGTTGTCCCGGCAGGCTGTGAAGAAGCATGCGCCGCATCATCTCTATCTCGGTTCCCGTTTCAAGGTGCAGGATTACAACAAGGAATGGCTCTTCCGGATGGCTTCGGAAAAGTGCGATGTAGTCAGCATCAACGACTATGCTCTGCATCATGACTATTTTGTCCATGCCGGGCTTGGGGACAAACCCGTGCTGATCAGCGAGTCAAGCGTCGGGCACCGGATGCGCGGAATGCTCGGGATTCTTGCATATCCGGGGTGTGCGCCTCATGCAAGGGAAGAGGCTCAGAAGATTCTGCTGGAAAGTACGGCGCGCCATCCGCAGATTGTCGGAATTCATCACTTCTGCTTCAAAGATCAGACTCTGGTCGGTCGCTGGGACGGGGAAAATTATGGAATCGGACTCGTCTCCGTGACGGATGAACCCTACCGGGAGTTTGTGGAGTCCAACCGGGCGTTTGCCGAACGGCTCTATCCGTTCCGCCGGAATGCACGGCCGGTCCGTCCTCCTCTTTGAGTTGCCGGCATCGGCTTTGCCGGAAGAGATAAGGAAAATACAATCAAAACCACCGGCTTAGCCGGTGGTATGCACCACGCCTTCAAGGCGATATTGCCGGCACCCCGACACGGGCTCTGAAAAAATTCGCCAATTGCAACTTTTTCACAGACCGCCGCTAAAGCGGCCTCTTAGTTTATCTTTCAAAAAAACTTTTATCACAATAACCAGCTGAGTTCTTTCTATCCGGTTAGTGTGGTGCCTGTTTATTCTTGCTACCCGTAAACGGGTCTATATACTCCTTGAACGTTAATTGTTCCATCGCCTGATCT
>CALXMJ010000071.1 GCA_944389445.1 uncultured Victivallales bacterium
TGACGGAGCATCACATCCGGACAGCGGAAAAAAATAATTGCAAAAAGTTTCTTGTAAATAATCTGCAGATTCATAAGATTCGCATCGAAGTCATCCACGGAACAGTTGATCGTGACCCATCCGGCCTGCGACGCATTCGGCGACTCGCCCAGCCCGTAGGAGAACTGATTCAGCTCGTTGCTGTTAGCTCTTGAGGAATAGGAGACAATCAGGATCTGTTTGGTCCGGCTGGTCGGCGAAACAAAGATGCCGCTTCGGCTCCGACGGAAAATCAACCCTTTCGCTTCCAGATGCTCCAGTGCGGCAACCACAGTTGCCTGACTCGCGTGGTAACGCTCTTTCAGCTTGGAAACCGAGAGAAAGCGGTCATAAACATGATAGGAACCATGAAGAATCAAATCTTCGAGTTCCGCTTCCAGTCGCTTGCTTTTGGACAACACTTCGCTCATTGTTTGCCTGACTATGGTTGAAAAAGTTAATCTGTATCGATATAATTTTCTCTTATATTATACCAAATTTTCAGTTTTTGTCAAGAGGTTAAAAAGAGAATTTTGAAAAAAACACGAATTTTTTCCGGAAAGAACATGAGTTGTCTCCAGGAATCCATTGAACAAAATAAAAAATACGAAAAAGAAATGTTCCCCCTCTTGACATTTTCTGGAAAATGTGTAAAATTAAAAACAAACGGTTGGTTTGTTTTTTTATGACAGGAGAATGAACATGGATGATTCAAAAGGAATCGGCTCTCTGCAGGAACTGGAGGAGATCCTGGCAGCGCCCCCCGAAAAACTGGTAAAAATGATGAAGCGCCTTGAGGGAGATCTTATGATCCTCGGCATTGGCGGAAAAATCGGAGTCAGTCTTGGACTTCAGGCGGCGGAGGCGGTCCGACTCTCCGGCGTCCGCAGAAAAATTTATGGAGTTTCCCGTTTTTCAAAACGGGAAGAACGGGAAAAACTTGAGGCGGCGGGAATCATCACAATCTCCTGCGATCTGATGGAACGGGAACAGGTGAATCATCTGCCTCAGGTCAGAAATGTCATTTTCATGGCGGGCCGCAAGTTCGGAACGGAAGGCAGCAAACCTGAAACCTGGGCGATGAACGTGATTGTGCCTTCTCTGGTTGCGGAACATTTCCGCTCCAGCCGGATCGTTGTTTTTTCCACCGGATGTGTCTATCCCATGCGCTCCGTTCTCGAAGGCGGATGTACAGAAGAGACTTCACCAGCACCGATTGGAGAGTATTCGCAATCCTGCCTCGGACGGGAACGCATCTTTCAATATTATGCGCAGAAATACGGAACGGAAATTCTGCTTTTCCGCCTGAATTATGCGGTGGATTTGCGGTACGGAGTCCTTGATGACATTGGACGAGCCATATGGGAGGGACGTCCCGTCAACAATACGGTCGGTTATTTCAATGTGATCTGGCAGGGAGATGTTACGGCAAACGCACTTCTCTCTCTGGAATTGGCGGGCAATCCATGCAAAATCCTGAATGTGACCGGACCGGAAACCGCAAGTGTGCAGGATACGGCGCTTCTTATGGGAAAACTCATGGGACGGAAAGTCGTCTTTTCCTGTGACAAAGCAGGCGACTGCAGCTTCCTGAACAATGCGGGAAAAATGTGCCGCCTCCTGGGATATCCCTCGGTCAGTCTGGAAGAGATGATCCATCTTCAGGCGGCATGGATTGCCAATGGTGGAATCTCCATCGGAAAACCGACTCACTTTGAAATTAATAATGGAAAGTTCTGATGATGAAAAAGGTTTCTGATATTGATTCTGATGTCTTAAGCGCCGTCCGCCGCGGAGTTGCCATACCGGCTCAGGTATTGGCCTTGAACGAGGACCGATCCTTCGCGCCGAAGTATCAGCGGGCGCTCTGCCGCTATTTCATAGATGCCGGTGTGGGAGGAATCGCGGTGGGCGTACACTCCACTCAATTTGCAATTCGCGATCCGAAATACGGACTGTTTGAAACGGTAATGCGGGAGACTTCCCGTTTTATTGATGAATGGTGCAGTTTCCGGAACAAGAAAATTCTGAAAGTCGGCGGCGTATGCGGGCAAACCGGACAGGCCATCGGCGAAGCGGAATTCGAAGAATCCTGCGGATATGATGCGGTTTTACTCTCTCTCGCAGCGTTTCAGAATGAATCGCTGGAAACGATGCTGGAACATTGCCGGAAAGTGGCGGAAATCATGCCGCTGATCGGATTTTATCTCCAGCCCCGGGTGGGAGGACAATATCTGCCGCTTGATTTCTGGCGGGAATTTGTCCGGATCGAAAATGTGCTTGCCATCAAAATCGCCCCCTTCAATCGCTATTGCACTTTCGATGTCGTCCGAGCCCTGGCGGAATCCGGTCGGGAGGATATCACGCTTTATACCGGCAATGATGACAATCTCCTGATCGATCTCTTAAGTGAATATGAAATTGGCGGAAGAAAACTGCGGATCAAAGGCGGACTGCTGGGGCATTGGTCGGTATGGACAAAACGGGCGGTGGAACTGCTGGAGGAGGTCCATACCCTGATTGACAGCGGAGAACCGATTCCGCCGGAACTGCTGACGCGGGCGCTCAAAATCACCGATGCCAACGCCGCATTTTTTGACGCGGCTCATCAGTTTGCTGGCTGTATTCCGGGACTGCATGAAGTTCTGCACCGACAGGGACTCCTGCCGGGGATCTGGTGTCTGGATCCGAAGGAGACCCTTTCTGAAGGACAGAGAAAGGAAATTATCCGCGTTCACGAGGCGTATCCGGAGCTGAACGATGATGATTTTGTCGCCGCAAATCTGGAACAATGGCTCTCGGATTGAATTTCCGATTTGCCGGAAACAGGAGAAATCAACCATGCAGGAACGGGCAAAAAAGACACGGATTCGAATTCTGGAAGCGGCGGTAAAACTTTTTTCCGCGCAGGGATTTCATGGAGCGACTATCGACGAAATTGCGGAGCTTGCCGAAGTGAACAAACAGCGCATCTACGCTTATTTCGGTTCGAAAAGTCAGCTGTTCGAAGCGGCTCTTCTGGAGGTTTTTGAACGGATCGAACTCTTTTCCCATGACACCCTGGCACATGCGGAAAAGCATCCGGAAAAGATCACCGCAATCGTCATGGAAGGCTTTCTGAAGGTCCACAAGGCTCATCCGGATTTATGGAGACTTCTGGCCTGGGCAAATCTGGAAGGCTCTCTCTGCACGGAGGCGCTCAACCAGGCTCGCCGCCAGGAAAACGAACGGTTGCGTATTCTATATGAACAGGCGGTCTCTGACAATCTGTTGCGGCCGATCCCTTTTGAAACGTGGCTCTTTACTCTTCTGGCGGTGACCTATTTCCGCTTCTCCAATGAACTGACTCTGGTTCATACCATGAATGGAATCTCATCCATGCAGAAGATGGAGCGGAAATTAACGGCAGATTTGAACACTCTTTTTACAACGGAGAATGCGACAGAATGATCGGCATCGGCGAACTGAATACCAGAATTTCAAAGATTCTGCCGGAAATTGTGGAGTTTCGTCATACTCTGCATCAGATTCCGGAAATTGCAGGAAAGGAATGGGAGACCTCCGCGGAGATTCGGAAGAGACTTGCTCCGCTGCATCTGGATTTGGCGGAACCATTTCTCGATACCGATGTCATCGCGCTTCTGAATGGAGAAAAGAAGCACAATCTGACCTTCCGGGCGGATATGGATGCCCTTCCTCTGGAAGAATTGACTCTGGAATGTCCATACCGTTCGCGCCATCCGGGCATGATGCACGCGTGCGGACACGACGGACATGTTGCCATGCTTTATGGCACGGCAAAAATTCTTTCGGATCTGCGAGAGGAAGTCCCCTGTTCCATTCGTTTTCTGTTTCAGCCCGGAGAAGAGATGGCCTGCATGGCAAAGAGTTTGCTGGAAGCAGGAGCATTGGATCATCCCGAACCGGATTTTATCACAGGTCTTCACATCTGGCCGGAGGAACCATATGGAAAGATTTGTACGAAGCCGGGAGTGCTGATGGCGGCCGCCGGCTTTTTCCGGATCGTACTGCATGGCAAGGGTGGACACGGGAGTCTTCCGGAAATGGCAAGGAATCCCATTGGCTGTGCGGCAGAGCTCATAACAGCGTCCCGTGAAATTGTCCCGGCTGACTGCATCCTGACGTTCTGCGCCTGCAATGCCGGTCAGAACAACATCGTAATTCCGGAGATCATGGAACTCAAAGGGACAATTCGTTTTACAGACCCGGCTCAGGGAGAACGATTAAAGGCGGACTTTGAAAAAATCATCCATGACATCACATCGCGATGGAAAATCGATTACGAATGGGAGTGCCCCCTGAGTTATATGCCTGTTGTGAATCGGAAGGTGGCCTTCGAAAAGGTCAGGAATGTATTCACGGATGCCTGCGGAGAGGACTCTTTTTATGAACTTTCTCGACATACAATGAGCAGTGAAGATTTTTCATGGTATTTGCAGAAATATCCAGGACTTTTCTGTCATCTGGGAGCAGGCTCCTCCCGGGGACTTCACTCTCCGCAGTTTGATTTTGATGATCGTCTGCTC
>CALXMJ010000072.1 GCA_944389445.1 uncultured Victivallales bacterium
TCCATAGCGTTTGTTGTTCCGGAAATGACAGCCGTCAAAGGAAAAGTTGTAGTCGTTGAACCGGAGGAATCCGGCTCCGGTGTTGCAGTTGTCAAAGATCATGTTCACGAAAGCCGTTTCCGCTCCGCACGCCTCCTTTCCGAAGAGAATTCCGTATTCCCGGAAGTTCTTCAGCTCCATGTACTGGTGATAAAGATGGGTTTCAAACAGGTTTTTCCCGTTGATGAAATTCGCGTGGAGGATGCCGGTGGAGGCTTTGCCGCCGCCGTCGAGAACGAAACCCTTCATGCAGTAGTGAAGCATGCCGTAGATGCGGATCATGGTGCCGTTTTCCGGTCCGGCATAGCGGAGAATCGTGGAGCGTCCATGACCGTAGAATGCGTTCCCGAGCAGACGTCGCTCACTTGATTTCTGCTGTTTCCGGATGCGGAGTTCCTCTTTGATGAGATAGGTGCCGGGAGGAAAATAGAGGATGTCGCCGTCTTTCAGTTCCAGAAAGAGTTTCTGAAGGGGTTTCGTGTCGTCGGTTTTCCCGTCGCCCTTGACTCCATGCTGTTTGACGTTGATCCAGTCGCTGCCCGGAACCCAGTTCAATTCCGGGAGAGTGACCGCTGAAAGAAGCGCCGCGGCGAAAAATGCGGCACAGAAGACCATGAATTTTTTCATATTGAATCCTTTCTGAATAGTCTTGTTTTCTGAACTGTTACTGCGGAATGGCGCGCCAGTTCGTGTTTCGGTACGGGTCAAATTTGGTGAGAACGTGTTTGATGTTTCCGGTATGCCCGTCCGCATAGAGAAGATTTACGCTCATATTGTGGCGGTAGTCCACATTGTTGACGCTGTCGGGATACTGCGTGGTTCCGCTTTCACCGAATTTTCCCTGTGCGGCGGAGTAGTCGATGCGGTAGTTGCCGGCGTCCATCAGGGCAAAGAGATTCGATGGCATTTTGATTTTGCTGGTTTTGATTCCGAGATAGCATGGGTACAGATCCCAGTTCAGGTTTCCGTTTGTATCGACACCGGCCTGTCCGTTTGCTCCGTAGCTGGTGTGTTTTCGTGATGCGACCGCATGAGAGAGGGCGTATTTCTGTTCCATGTTTTCCGGACAGCGCCAGATCCCCATTTTGCTCTGGGAGTCGAGTTCTGTCAGAAGTCCCTCCGCCGGGGTCGGGAGCGCTTTGATTGAGGTCAGCATGGTCATCCAGAAGGGCGCCGTGTTGTAGGGATGGGCGGAGTGGGGAATCTGCCCGTCGAAGGTGTCGGCATACATGTTGAAGGCGGTTCCGAACTGTTTCATGTTTGCCGTGCAGGAAATCTGCCTTGCCTTTCCACGGGCGGCGTTCAATGCAGGCAGAAGCATCCCGGCGAGGATCGCGATGATCGCAATTACCACGAGGAGCTCTATAAGTGTGAAATTTGCGGCTGCCGATATGGTTTTCCGGCCCGGAGAGATGTTTGATGTTGCACCTGGCAGATTCATTGTAATCCTTTCGATTCGTTTTATGGAGTGTGTATTATCGAATAATCAGGCGAGAGAAGGTCATGGAGCAGCGTCCTTTGACTCCTTCCATGAAGTCCTGATAAAGTTCATACAAGGCGTTAGCGCGGGCAGCGGAATTGAAGTCGATGGAGGAGAAACCGCTGCTTTCCGAAAGACCGTTGTTGTCGCAGCCGAGAAACCGGAACCGCTTCGGATCGGCATTCAGCTGCTGCAGACGCGATTTCATGGAGAATCCGGTGTCGTCATTGGCACAGACACAGAAGATTTTCTGATGGTGTTCCGTGCGGCTGAGGAAGTCCCGGACGGAACCTTCATCCGCATATCCGCTCAGATCCCGGCTGTCGTCCTCTCTCTCGAAGAATTCGGTTCTGAGATATTCAAACGGAAGATTGCGGGATCGGGCGAATTCCGCGCAGGTCTGAGCTCTGCTGTCTGCGAAAAAGGCGGCGGCTTCGTTGGCGACATAGACTAGATAGTCGGCTCCGTCGGACAATTTCCGCAGACCGTCCAGCAGCGCGGCATGGTTGTTGACAACTGTGAACCCTGTTTCCGGACGGAAGAAATCGGCAAACTGCATCACCTCTTCCGTATCCTGCATGTACAGGGTCAGGGCGAGATTGTTTCCATGCAGGGCATCCAGCAGCTCCTGCCAGGGATAGTGTGGGTTGCGGTTCGGGCGCATTGCCACCCAGCGGATTCCGTTTGCCTGAATGGAACGGATCAGAAAGGGAATGTTCCGCCAGGTCTGCCACTGATTCTCGCGCAGATTGTAGACAACCAGACGGACCCCGTGGATGGCGAAGGTCCGTTCGATCTCGTCGACCAGCTGCCAGCGGATGTCCTCCTTGCGGAGGTTGTCGTCGCTGTTGTTGGTGATGAGCAGTCCGATGCAGCCTTCGGCATTGCGTCTGCTGTCCACCGGACGGCGCGCTTCCACCGCCCGCTTCAAAATACGGCTGCCCGTTTTTGTGGAAGTCTGAATGTATCCTTCCCGCTGGAGCTTGGCAAGCGCCCGGCGGACCGTGTTCCGGGATACCTTGTACCGTTCCGCCAGCATTTCCTGGGTCGGCAGAAATTCCTCTTCCGCTGGCATCGACGAAAATTCATCCAGAAGAAGACGCTTCAGCAGTTCATAACGCGGAATGAAGCGTTCCTTTTCATAATGATAGTCTGTTAAACGGCGTTCCGGCATTTCCCGATTCTCCTGTTTCCCTTTTACATTTTAGCATGAAGAGGGACGTTTGGCAATGCCGTTATCTGAAAAAGAGAGTTTTTTCAAGGACTAAATAAGGACCAAATATCCAAATTGGGGATTATTTGCGGCAGAATAGGGAACAAATACAGGAATCCACTCTTTTCAGAGAGAATGGAAAAACGTTTTCCGGAAGAGTGACCGGGGAACCGAAGAGATGTTTCCGCGGAGTGTTTTCCGGGGAAAGGAGCTCCGTTCCGCGCGGAGCTCCTTCTCTGGGGCTTACTGGTCTTAGCGGAAAAGATGATAGGCCATGACGCCTCCGGTGAACGCGCCCGGATCGGCTTGGAAGGAGAGTATGCCGTTTTTGAATTCAGGGGTGATTTCTCCCCGTGCATCGCCGTCCGGACCCAAAGCCGTGACTTTGAGAGGCGTACCGGTCCGGAAGGAGATTTGCGCAGTCTCTTTTCTCAGCATGAGCGGCAGTTTGCCCCATGTTTCCTGAATGCTCATGGTTTCATTGTTGAAGCGGGCTTCCTGATTCTGGACATCGGTCAGATGAATCAGGAGGATGTCGCGGCTCTGTTCCAGCGGTTTGTTGTCGCGCGAGATTGCGGCAATCGTCTGCGAACCGGAAAGGCTGGAGGCGGAAAGGCATTTTCCCTTCAGTTCTCCGGAGTCGCCGGAAAGGACCTCCGTTTTCGGAGTGAGAATCCGGAGGGTGTGAGCGTCCGCGTTCAGTTCGATTTCCCCGGTGGAGCTGACGGCGCGGCGGTTCGCGAGAATTTCGTCCAGACGTTTCCGGTCCTCGGGCAGAATGGACTGCTTGTTTTTATAGATGATCCATCCTTCCGGGATGGCGTCTCCTTCCATGGCGACCGCGATTCGCGCGACCAGTCCGAGCTGATTGAAATCGGCATCTGTTGTCAGGGCAGTGTTCCGGGAGAAACAGTTTTTCGGAACGAGCCAGACATAACTGTTTTTTGCCGCTGCGGCATCGCCGCGGAGGAACAGAGCCGTGGCAATGCGGTCGGAAAGCTGCATGACGGGATCGCTTGCCGCGTCGAACGGAGAGCAGACCATTTTTTTATCATTGATGTTCCATGGTCCGCAGCTCCACTGGAAACGGTAAATCGAATCCCATCCCTGAAGAGCGGCGTATGCGGCGAACAGCGCGGTTCCTTCGTGCCGGTAGCGGTTCGGGTAGCAGAAGTTGAATTCGGTACAGCCGAATGGTTTCCCGGCGTATTGCGAAACCATGATTTCGCAGGGGGAGGGGCGTCCGAAACTGGCAATGGGGGAACCGATTTGTCCCGGTGCATTCGGAATGAGTCCGGTCTGTCCGGGGAGGGCCTTGCCCGGATGCGCAAAATAGCAGTGCTTGTCGATCCAGTCGAACTGCCGCGAAGGCAGTGCCAGATATTGCAGATTTTCCATTGCCAGACTTGTCAGGAGCGCCTTCATTCCGAGTTCCTTTTTACAGAACTCAATCATTTCCCGATAGAATTCGCTCTGCCGGCTGTACAGAAAGGCAAGGAAATCGCGGTTCAGAAGATTGGCGGAAGGATTCAGCGATGGCGTGTTTTTGCATTTTTCCCGAAACGCTCTGGTCCACTCATCCTGGGCGAAGCTCCAGTAGTAGGAGAGATTGTCCTCGTTGACAAGGTTGACCGAGATCAGAGCCGGATCTTCCGCGAGCGTCAGTCCTGTATACGGATTTTTTTTCAGGAAGACCCTCCGGCAGAACTCCTTGAGATTTT
>CALXMJ010000073.1 GCA_944389445.1 uncultured Victivallales bacterium
GTGGAGGAGGGACTCGTCAGGTTGGTGGTCCTGACCGTAGTCGACGAGTTCGGGCGGAAACGCTGAAATGCGACATTCATTGTGATTCTCCGCCAGCTTACCGCCGGTTTCAGATCGCGGATCTTTCCGAGAAAGCGGATGATGCTTTCAAAGGAGGCGGAGGTCGCGATGTCCATTTCCGCAAAATAAAGATCGTTGTTGATGTTCGACGTGCGGACGGAACCGATGTTTTCCAGCGAAAGTTCGACCTCTTTGGCAGCGGTCTCTATTTTCTGGCGCAGAAGAACCGAGGGATCACCGTCGCGCCGGACCTGCCAGCAGCCGGCGATGTTGTCTCTGTAGCGTTTCCGGAGAGCGTCGATCTCTTTGAGTTTTGCCTGCTGAACCTGCTGTTCCGCCTTGTATTTGCGGATATCCTTGTTCATTGCCGCTTTTCTTGATTCGTTCGGGAGCCATGCGGAAAGATTGCCGCTGAACTGGATCAGCAGAAAGATCCAGCTCAGAAGAAGGGCTCCGCAGGAGACGGTCAGTTTCCCTTTTGTGGTTTTCAGGAAGGTTTTGAAATCCTGTTTCATTTAGCCGTCTCCTCTGCCGGAATCAGTTTCATGGTGATCATGCTGGCGGTTTCATTGCCGCGCCGCCGCTGCTGAAGCTGGGATACCTTCCAGTGCTTCAGGGGTTTGAGGAGAACCGGCAGATTCAGGTCCTGCGCTTCGCTGCGCATGGTGACGTCGACGGAGCCCTCGGTCCAGCGGATGCTCATGACCATGACGTTGGAAGGAAGGAGAGAGGAAAATCCCGCGAGCTTTCCGATAACGTCATGTTCGCCCGCTGTCTGGTTGACGACCCGGTTGAGCTCCCGGTTTTCCTTTTCGGCGGCTTTGAGTTTGAGGGCAGTTGTCCGCACTTGCGTGGCGAGCCGTCCGCGTTCCGCATTGAGTCTGGTGTATTCGCGGTAGTTCTGCGAAAGATCGCCGAGGATTCCCCAGAAAAAGTTCAGAAGAAGCAGAAAGAGCAGAAGGATCATGAGCGAGATCTGATTGCGCAGACGGCTTGGGCGGAGCTGTTTCGGGAGAATATTGAGTCCGCCCTGTTTTTCGTGGAATTCGGGGGAGCCGACAAGTCGGGCGACCAGCAGACAGGCCAGGTATTCCCTGATCTGAAATTTACCGTCGGCTGGCAGCTGAAAGAGCTTTTTGAATTCCGTTTCCCAGGATTCGAGCCAGGTGTTTCCATTCAGATTCCTGACGGGGCGCCATTCCGCCTGATCGAAATAGAAATCCGGTTCCAGTTCCGGCAGATAGATGGGGCCGTCTTTTTCCTGAAGGGCGATCAGGGGATAGAGGTAGAAATCTGCCTTGCGGATGCTCTGCGTGATGACGGCGGCAAGACGGGGCATCGAAGTCCCCGGAAACGCGTAAACATTGACTGGAACGCCGTTTTCGTTTTCTCCGGCAAGGGGCATGAATTGTATGATGCAGTCTTCCGGTTCATGGAGAAGACGGCGCGGCAGTTCGAATTCAAGCGCGTTCCGCATGGCGTCGGAGGCGAGCCGGACGCTGCTGCATCGGAAGAATACGCCCTCTTTCATGGCGCAGGAGACGATCAGCGGGGTATCCTTGCCGTATCCGGCCTGATGCAGAAGTTTTCGGCAGGTTTCCGCGGGATCCGTCTGGTTCAGGGGGCGGGAATCGTATTCCTTCAAACGGAAGTGTCCCGCGTTTTTCCGGAAACAGCAGACCTGCGCCTGTTCCCCGGAGAAGAACAGAACGCAGAATTCTTTCATTCGGGAAAATCTCATAAAGTGCCGCTTTCTGTTTGGCACGCATCCGCGTGCTTACGGTTTTTTCTGCTCGGCATCGTATTTTTCGATCAGTTTGCGGATTCCGTCGCGATAGGCGCGGGGATCGTCCCGGCGGATCGCTTCGAGCTTCTTCACTTCTTCGGGATATTTCCTCCGGACTTCGCGGAGTTTCTGGAGGGGGTTGTCGCGTCCGCCGCGAGCGGGTTCTCCGGGCATTTCTCCGCCGGGGGCACCTCGTCCATCCCATCCGGCCCGGGGACCGAATGCGGGCGGTTCAATCCCTTCCTTTTTGGCGATCTGGCTGGTTTCCGAGAGAGCGGCCCGGATCTCTCCTTTCTTCATGAGAGCGTCGATCTTTTCGAATTCGGCCTTGTATTTTCCGCTGAGACGGAGCGCTTCGAGTTTCAGCTGATAGGAGTTCCAGTCTTCCGGCAGAGTGACCTTTGCTTTTCTGGCGAGAGCTTCCAGTTTGTTTTGCGCCTCAATGCGCAGTTTTGTGATTTCCGCGTATTCGGAAGCGAAATCCGTTTTCAGTTTGGCTTCGACAGCATTCCGGGAGTTGCCGCGGTTTCCGCCGCGCAAATCGCGTCCGCCGCCGAATCCATCCCGTCCTCCGCGTTCGCGTCCGCCGCGCCATCCGCTCTCGGGACCGCGTCCGGAGAAGGGGGAGGGTGTCTGGATATCGGCGGTTTTCGCCAGTGCGCGGAGTTTTTCAAGTGCCGCGAAGATATTGGTCTTCTGGAGAGTTTCAATTTCCGCATATTGTTTCGGGAACTCCTTTTTCAGCTGGGCCTGAACCGCGGCCCATTGCTCCAGAGTTTCCGCGGAAGTCTGCTGTGTCTGCTGTGGTCCGCGGAAATGACCGCGTCTGCTTCTGCGCCCGCCATCCTGGGCATGAACGCTGACAAGCGAGATCGACAATGCGGCGAGAATTGCAAATGCCGTAAGTTTTTTCATGAAACAGCTCCTTGTTGATTGGTTTGACATAAGCTTCAACATTTCAAACGAAGAAAAATGGAAAATTATTGTGCTGAGCAGGAAAAAAAACAGAAAAAAAACAGTCCCGGAAATTTCCTGCACCGTTTTCTCCGGTCAGCGGACCAGCGAGTACAGCAATCGGATCTCCTGCGGCCAGAGGGTTTCGTCGATCGTTTCGAGTACCAGGGGGATGCCGTCGAACCGCGGATCGTTCATGAGGAGGCGGAACGGTTCGATTCCGAGTTCTCCGGCGCCTATGCTGTTGTGCCGGTCCAGACGGCCCGCCAGCTTGCTTTTGGAATCGTTCAGATGGACTCCGCGCAGATAACGGAATCCGATGATCCGGTCGAATTCCTTCATAGTGGCATCATAGCCGACCGGTGTTTTGATGTCATAGCCGGCGGCGAATGTGTGACAGGTGTCGATGCAGACTCCGACTCTGCTTTTGTCGTCGATCAGTTCGATGATCCGGGCGAGATGTTCAAAGCGGTAGCCGAGATTGCTGCCTTGCCCGGCAGTGTTTTCGATGACGGCGGTCACCCCTTTCGTTTCCGACAGGGCGGTATTGACGCATTCGGCGATGAGTTTCAGACAGTCGTCTTCGGGAATGAGCTTCAGATGGCTTCCGGGGTGAAAGTTGAGCCGGTCGAGTCCGAGCTGCTGACAGCGGGCCATCTCGTCGGTGAACGCCTCCAGCGACTGCTTCCGTTTTTCCGGATCGGGATTTCCCATGTTGATGAGATATCCGTCATGCGGCAGAATGTGTTCCGGAGAGTATCCGTTGGCACGGCAGTTTTCGCGGAATGCCTGAATGGATTCGTCCGTCAGCGGTGCGCTTTTCCACTGCCTCTGGTTTTTGATGAACATGGCGAATGCTTTTGCGCCGATTGCCGCCGCGTTCAGCGGTGCGTTTTCGACGCCGCCTGAAATGGAAACATGGGCTCCGACATACTTCATAAAATCTCTCCGGTCGTTTTTGAGGGTTGAATTGGCAAAGAGGTGTCTTTTTCCTTTTGATCCGCTGCTGCGTGAGGAGAGTCCGGGCCGGGTGACGGGCCTTGTCCGGCCGGAGTGCGCTCTCCGCGTTTCAGCAATTCCGTAAAGCGGCTTGCCATCAGGCAGAGGAATGGGAGGGCCGGAAGCTGGAATCGGGGATATCCGCCGGGTCCGACCACCATCAGATAATAGACACTGAAGAGGCAGAACAGCAGCAACAGCATGTAATCTTTTTCCCGGACAGCGCAGATCAGGGCTCCGAAGGCTCCCAGATAGGTTGCCAGAAGAATCAGCATCAGCGGCAGAATCAGGAACGGCAGATAGAGTTTCCCCTCGAAATAATGTCTGGTACCAGCCCACAGGCCGTCCTTGACGATGACATCCCAGGTGCCTTTTCCTCCGGTGGTGAGTCGAAGGTTCTCAAGAAAGGTTGGTACATCCGGCACCAGTTTCGATGGATTGAAGAACATCGAAAAATAGACGATTTTATGGTTCAGGATAATGCCGGTCAGATAGTGTTCCTCATAGGAGAGCTGGGAATCGCGGTCCGGGTATTTCTGCTTGTCGCGGAACTGGTTTTCGAAATGCATGGCGTATTTTTCCCGGTAGAAGTTTGCCGGAAGATCGTTGACCCGGCTTTCCACGACCGATGCGTTGTGGCGGAGAGAGTCCGCCGCCACTTCGTCGATTCTCCACCCGGAACCGATGCTTTTGTTCCGGACGACCCACGGCATGACGATGACGGCGAAGACCGCCAGTCCCAGCAGAGCCCGGAGACATTTCCCTCCGAAGGGGATTCCCCGTATAAAAAACGTGACAAAAAGGCATGGCAGAATCCAGAGCACATTCAGCGGACGAGTCAATGCGGCGAGTCCCCCTGCCGCCGCGGCAAGAAGCAGATCGCTTTTCTTCGTTCCGTTGATGTAGCGTACCATGAACAGAATTTCCAGCACGACCCATGTCACGAACATGCCTTCCGAGAGAAACATCGGCGCAAATGCGATTTCGGTCGGCGAGAGCATCAGCAGCAGTGCTGCCGCCACGGCTTTCGGTTCCGACTTCGAAAATTCGAGTCCTGCGAAATAGAGCAGCGGAACTGCCAGCGCGGAGATCAGGCAGTTCATCACGATGCAGAACACGAGCGATTTCCCGCCGATCAGCAGGGAGATCGCCAGATAGAGCGGATAGAGCGGCACCCGCAGTCCGGTCGGCAGTGCAGCGTCCGGAGATGATTTGTAAGTGAAATCCTGGAGAATGGAATATGCCGGTCCGAGGTAGGTTGCGGAATCGATCCGCATCAGCAGTTCCGGATTCAGCAGTCCGGGAACTGCATACAGCAGGAACAGGAGAAGCGCCGCCGAAAAGAGGATCAGCGCCGTTTTCCATTGCTGTCGGGTCGGGCGGTTCAAGTTACATCTCCGGTGTTTTTGCCCGGCTGCGCAGGAATTCCGCCGAGAGCGGTTTGCCGGCGAGCCGGTTCAGTTTTGCCAGGAAATCGGAGCGGTCGATCTCCCGTGCGCCGAAACGTTCGAGGAGAGGCGTGAGCACCTGGGTGTCGAGCATGGTCAGACCGCAGTTTTTCAAAGTCGCGACCGCGGAGAGCAGAGCAAATTTTGAGGCTCCCGTCTGAAGATGGAACATGCTTTCTCCGCAGAACATGCCGCCCAGGGAGATTCCGTACATTCCTCCCGCGAGTTCTCCGTTTTCCGCGTAGGCCTCGAAGCTGTGGGCGAATCCGAGACGGTGAAACTGCTTGTAGGCGGCCTTGATTTTTTCCGTGATCCAGGTGCCTTCCTGTCCTTTGCGCGGGACGCGCGCGCACTGTTCGATCACATCATCAAAGCGTTCCGAGATTTTCAGCGTGAACGGATGGTTTCGGAAAAAACGTTTCAGGCGCACGGGAACATGAAGATCCTCAAAAAAAAGAATGCTGCGTTTCGGCGGAGAGAACCAGAGAACGGTTTTCTCCTCGTACGGCCACGGGAAGATCCCGTGAAAATAGGCGTCTGCGAGCATTTCCGTGCTGAGATCGAATGTGTAACCGAGGACACCTTCCTCGTCGGTCTGTTCCGGGGATGGAAATATGCTTTCTGTCATGGTTCCCGCTCCAGCAGGAGTTTGCGCAGCTCGTTCAGGGCCCGGGAGACGGTCTGGTTCCGGACCTGTTCCCTTCCGCCCCGGAAATTGCATTCGAAGATCCGTGTCGTGCTCTGGAACTTGATTCCGATGTAGACACGTCCGACCGGTTTGTCCGAGGTGCCTCCGGAGGGACCCGCGATTCCCGTTACGGAGATTCCCGCGTCCGCTCCGGTGCGTGCGCAGATGCCTTCGACCATCTCTTTTGCGCACTCTCTGCTGACCGCTCCGAATTTGGAAAGCGTCGTTTCCGAGACTCCGAGAAAGAGTTGTTTCAACTCATTGGAATACGTTGCCGCGCCGCCGAGAAAAACCGCCGAGGAGCCGGGAATTGCCGTCAGCTGCGCCGAGATCATGCCGCCTGTGCAGGATTCCGCGGTCGCCAGAGTGCATTTCCGGTTTTCCAGCAGGTGCAGAACCTCTTCGGGCAAAGTGGATACACCTTCGGAAAGAATGTCTCCGGCGAAGATTTGCTTTGCCCTGTTCGTTGTTTCATTCAGAAGGGCTTCGTTTTTTGAAGTGAAGAAAAGTTTGACATGTCCGGGCGAGGCGCAGTAGGCAACGGAAACTCCGTCGTGGAGCAGCGGCTGAGTCCGTTCTTCCACTATGGATTCCCCGATGCCGACCACATGGGTCAGCGAGGCGTAGACCGGTTCCTTCCTTTTGTTCCGGATCAGCTCCAGCATTCCTTCTTCGAACATCGGATGAAGTTCCGCGGGCGGGCCGGGCAGCATGAAAATGGTCTTTCCATTCTGTTCCAGATGGATGCCCGGAGCGGAGCCGAAGCGGTTCGGGATGATGTCGGCGCCTGCGGGAAAGCATGCCTGCCGGTTCCAGTGAAGCGGGGTGGGGCCGGGATGGAGCTTCTGCCACCATGCGGTCAGATGCGCTTCGATCTGTTCGTTCCGTTCGAGAGGAAGACCGAAGTATTCGGCGATGCTGTCTTTGGTGATGTCGTCGGAGGTGGGACCGAGCCCGCCGGATGTGATGACGGTATCCGCTTTGGAATAAGCGTAGTCGAGCGCTTTGAGAATGCTGTCGCGGCGATCCGGTATTTCGAGCGAGAGCTCCGGAATGATCCCGATCCGCAGGAGCCTTTCCCCGATGAACGCCAGATTGGTATTGACCGTTGAGCCTTTGAGCAGTTCATCCCCGATACATAACAATGCGACTTTCATGACAACAGACTCCTTATGCTGGATGTCTGAATATACATCGGCGGGGAAGGCGTGTCAAATTGTTTCCCCGGATTTTTGCGGAGGATATGCCCGACGGGATATTCTTCCTGCTGCGGAAAGGCGGAAGCGGAAGAAATTGCCGTCTTATTCCGCGACGTTGGAGATTTCATTGAGTTTCCGCTGCACGAGCAGACGGTATTCCTCCAGTTCCGCTTCGCCGAGGCCGTGCGGAACATGAATTTTTTCGCCGATAAGAAGGGTTACTTTTGCCCATGGCTTGGGAATCTGGAAGCCGTCCCAGCTCTTCAGCGCCCAGAAGGACGAGTAGTTGACGGCGATCGGGATAATCGGCACTCCGTGCTGACTTGCCAGATAGATCGGCCCCATGCTCATGCGGTAGCGGGGTCCGCGCGGTCCGTCCGGAGTAAAGCTTACATATTTGCCGGACTGGATCGCCTTGACCGCTCCATGAAGCGCATTGTATCCCTTCCGGGAGCTGGAGCCGCGGAGACTTTCGATGCCCATCTGCCGGACCAGATCGGCGATGTACTGTCCGTCGCGTGAGGCGCTGATGACAGCCATCGTATGGGTCCGGTGCCACTTTGTGAACATGACCGGAAAGAAGAGCAGGCGGTTGTGCCAGGTTACTGTGACGGCGGGCGGCGTTTTCGAGACGAGTTCGCCGGAGCGGTCGATGACTTCCGTTCGCATGCAGAATTTGCAGAAGAACATCAGCCACGCCGCGGGGGCGAAAAGCCAGTCCGGGAGTTTTTTGATCTGCCGGAATTTATACTTCAGGGATCTGTCGTTTTCCATGATTGCACAGCCGGTTCAGTTTACAGTCCGCGCACGCGGGACGGTTCGCCTTGCAGATGTTCCTTCCGTGGACGATCAGCAGATGCGAAAACTGGCTCCAGCGTTCCGGTTTGAGATTCGCACAGAGCTCGCTTTCAATCTTGACCGGATCGTCGGACGAAGCGATGCCAAGAAGATTGGAAAGCCGTTTGACGTGGGTGTCCACCGGAAGCCCCGGAACATGGAAGGCGTCGCCGAGCACGACATTCGCCGTTTTCCTGCCGACTCCGGGGAGACTGGTCAGTTCCTCCATGGTTCGAGGCACTTCACCGCCGAAGTCGGAAACAATCCGTCTGCAGGCTCCGATGATATTTCCCGCCTTTGCCCGGTAGTAGCCGCATTTATGAATCTCCTGCTCCAGTTCCTCCTGAGATGCGGAAGCAAAATCCGTCGCCGATCTGTATTTCCGGAACAGATCGGCTGTTACGATATTGACCATGCGGTCCGTGCACTGTGCGGAAAGAATTGTCGCCACCAGAAGCTGAAGGGGATCCGCGTGTTCCAGAGCACATTTCTGCGGACCGTAAATAGCGTTCAGTTCCTCATAGATCCTGTTGATTTTTTCTTTTTTTCGCGGAGCCATTTCCGTCTCGCTTATTTTGCGTTGTCCTGTCTGAAGACTCTCAGAAGCTCTTCCGCGGAGGTGACGGCGGTGCCGATCTTCCCGACAACGATTCCCGCCGCATGATTGGCGATTTCCGCCGCTTCCGGATCGGCCGCCCCTGCCGCCCGGCAGAGTGTGTAGGCGGCGATGACCGTGTCGCCGGCGCCGGAGACGTCAAACACCTCTTTTGCTTTCGTCGGGATCGCCAGAACGGTTTTCCCTTTTTTGAAAAGAGCCATTCCCTGCGCTCCGAGAGTGATGAGCAGGGATTCGCATTTCCAGTCCGCGAGAACTTTTTCTGCGACTTTTTTCAGATTTTCATCCTGTTCCACCGGAGATACGGCGTCACGGCAGTACATGCCGGCGAGTCCGAACGCCTCCGAGCGGTTCGGAGTCATGATGGAGAGTCCGGAAACCTCCATCGGATGCCCCGGATGAGGATCCAGCGAGGTATAGATTTCATATTCCCTCGCAAGGCTCGTGATTCGCTGAACCATTTCCCGGTCGAGGAGGCCTTTGTTGTAGTCTTCGAAGATCAGAGCGTCGATTTTCCGTTTCCGGATGAGCTCGGAGAGCTTTTTTTCCATTTTGTCCGTAATGGATTGCGAAACAGGGGAAACATCTTCGAAATCAATCCGCACGATCTGCTGGGATGCCGCCATGACACGCATTTTTTCCGTGGTTCTGCGCCGGGTGTCTGTAAGAATATGCGAAGAATCAATCCGGTCTTCCTCCAGCAGACGCAGGAGATTTCTGCCGGGCTCGTCGCGACCGACGACTCCGAAAGCCGTCGCTTTTGCCCCGAGAGCCGTGATATTGCGCATGACGTTCGCCGCGCCGCCGAGACGCGCACTTTTGTTTTTGACATTGAGCACCGGAACCGGCGCCTCCTGAGACATGCGGTTCGCGGAACCGGTCAGATAGACGTCCAGCATCAGATCGCCGATCACAGCGATGTTCCTGCCTTTGCAGTTGTTCAGGATTTCCCGGAAGCGCTTGAAAGAAATAGCCATGGATGAGACTCCCTCAGTTGAATTGCTTTTTGTCCAGAGCGTCCAGTTTTGTTTCGAGCGCTTTGAGGATCGGTGTCGTATCGAAGGTTTCCCGCTCAATGAAGTAGCGGTTGGCTCCCCAGGAATTAACGATGGCGGAAATTCTCATCAGCATGGAATCCAGTTCCTGGATCTGAGCCATGGAGAGTTTTTCCTGATTTTCGCGCATGTAGATTGCCAGAATGTCCAGCGAGGAACGGATCAATTCGATCTCGCCTTTTTGAAGAGAGGTCTTCTGCGCCGTATTGCATTGATAGCGCAGAGTATCCGCCAGTTCAGTGATCCTCTGGCGCGCCACATGTTTCTGCATGGCGTTCTCCCGGCGCAGCTGCACCGGGAGCCAGAAGACCAGATAGAGTTCAAAAACAACGATGGCCGAAAACATGACAACCGCGGCTACCGTTACAAAATCCTTTTTCCTTTTACAGGAATATCTGGATGCGATTTCGGATCTCATTTGAACTCCATCCTCTTCTGCCGGATTACCACGGAAGCTGCCATTCGCCGCGTTCGTAGAGGAAGTTCAGCGCGACGGAAATGCCGGAGAGTTCTCCGATGGTGCGTCCGAGCTTGCTGGGAAGCACTTTGCATGCCTTCACATGCTGCGGCCATGTGTATTTCGGCAGCTTTTCGAGCAGCGGCTTCATGAACAGGTCTCCCGTGTGGACCGCGATGGTTCCAAGAACGATCACTTCGGGGTCAAAGATGTTCATCAGGCTGCCGATGCCCTGGGCGTTGTGCTCCATCATATCCTCCCAGAAGCGGACGGCGTAGTCGTCGCCGGCGCGGACGGCTTTTTCCAGAACGGCGTTGTCGATTTTGGAAAGGTCGCCCTCGACCAGTTTCGTAATCATGCTGAGTTCCGGTTTCCTTGCAAGTTCTTCGCGGATGTGATTCGCCGTGGCGAGTCCGCCGCAGAACGCTTCATAGCACCCCGTGAGACCGCAGTTGCATTTCGGCCCGTGGGGATCGAGGCAGAAGTGTCCGACTTCCCCGGCGAGATATTTGCTGCCCCGGACCAGCTTCCCGTTGCAGATGATTCCGCCGCCGATGCCGGTGCTCATGGTCAGGTAGAGCATATTTTTGCAGCCCTGTCCGGCACCGAAGATCCACTCGGCGAGTCCGGCTCCGTTGGCGTCGTTGTCGAAGAAAGCCTCGGTTTCGAATGCCTTGGCGAGGTAGTCGCGGATGGGAACGTCATCCCACCCGTTCATGTTGCAGGGGGAGCAGATGAGTCCTTTTTCGAAATCCATCGGAGAGGGCGAGTCGATGCCGATGGCGCGGAGCTGCTCTCCGGTGATGCCGGCCTCCTTGAGAAGGCGTTTCCCTTCCTTGACAAGATCCGGAAGGACTTCATCCGGTTTGCGCATCCGGTTGTCCACTCTTCCCGATGCAAGAATTTTTCCGTCGCTCATTGCCAGGCAGGCTGCGATTTTCGTCCCGCCGATGTCAAATCCGAGAACCGGAAATGCATTGCTCATTTTTTTACTCCTTTTTTGCCGTTTTATCATCAACTGTTGTTTGAAAATTTGCTTTCCAGCAAGTAGTTTTATATAATAAGAGCTATACTTTAGCACAACAAACGACATTTTAAACAGGAAAATCGGAGTTTTTATCAGAATGAGCAGCTTTTTTTCATTTTTTACCCTTCCCCCCGTGGCCGACGGCTCCATTTACTATGCCTTTATCCATTCCGATGCGATGGGGCAGGGCATCGTCATCGTGCTTGCCCTGATGTCGGTCGCAACCTGGACCCTGATGCTGGAAAAGGGCATTGGACTGAACCGCG
This sequence comes from uncultured Victivallales bacterium, assembly GCA_944389445.1. GTDB lineage: Bacteria > Verrucomicrobiota > Lentisphaeria > Victivallales > UBA1829 > UBA1829. The sequence goes on from CALXMJ010000073.1 coordinate 11,393, forward strand.
CATACAAGGGTTCCCGGAGATTCATTGATGAGTTCCGGCAGAAGCGCAATCCGATGTCCATGCGGAACCGCGCGGAAAATGATCCTTCCCCGGTGGCGCGCATTTATGAAAGCGCGTATGCGAGAATCTGCCAGCTCCACGGCGACGAACAGCACATGATGTCCGCCGGGCGGCGCGTCCTGAATGATGTCGAACTGGAGGTGATCCGCGCGACCATGGAGGAAAACGTCGCCGATCAGATCCTGAAACTGGAGGACAAGATTATTGTCCTGATGACTGCTGTCAGTATCAGCCCGTTCCTCGGACTGTTCGGTACCGTCTGGGGGATTATGCTGGCGTTCACCGAGATGGCGATGGCGGGACGCCCCGATATTCACACGCTGGCTCCGGGCGTCAGCGGCGCCCTTCTGACAACGGTGCTCGGACTTCTGGTCGCGATTCCTTCCCTGGTCGGATACAATACCATCTCGTTCTATATCAAGCAGGTGACGGTTCACATGGATAATTTTGTCGAGGAGTTCATCGCCAAGCTCAAGATTGAGCAGCTGGAAAATGCCGATCAGCCGGAGACCGGAAAGGAAGAATGAATCATGGCGCGCAAACACAGATTTTCCAATCAGCCCTTTGACCAGATCAATGTCACTCCTTTGATCGACACTCTGTTTTTCCTGCTTATCATCTTTATGATTACGGCTCCCCTCCTGGAGTACAGCATGGATGTGACGCCGCCTTCCAACAACGCGTCTGAAATCAAAACCGACGATTATTCCAAAATCGTCAATGTCAAAGCCGACGGCACCATCCTTTTTGAAAATCGCACCGTCAACATGCAGGAGCTTGTGAAACGTCTGAAGGAGCTTCGGGACAGCAGCCGGAAATATAATTTTTTCCTGCGTGCCGATGAAAATCTCCGTTACGGTACCGTGATCGACATCCTCCGCACCATCAAGAACGCGGGATTCACGGATCTTTCTCTCATCACTTCTTCGGAGGAGTAGACTTCCCGATGATGACGTTTTCGAAACAGATGCGGGTCTTCCCGGTCCTTTCCAGGGATTTCATCGGCAAGGGAATGAAGCGGTTCATCTTCTGGACCGTGTTTATCCTGCACTGTTCCGTTTTCGTGCTTCCGTTCTGCTGGTATCTTCTTATGACTTGGCTGAATCCTCCGCAGAAGGCGATCAGCGTGACGCTGGTGGAAAATCCGACGCAGGAGCCTTTCAGCAAACGCGGAATGCCCGCAAATGCCGGGAAAAAGACGGAAAGCGATTCCCGGAAGGAGGTCGCCGCGCCGCCCGAGGTCGGCGAGATTCCGGATCTGCCCGGCAGCATTCCTGATGTCCCCGATGTCCCTGATGTTCCCAGAATCAAACGGCCTCCGAGACCGAAGGAGACTCCTGTGGTTACGAAAAAGCCTCCGGTGAAAACCGTTACCGCCCAGGTGCCGTCGCCTCCGGTGAAAAAAACGTCTCCGACGCAGAAAACGGCGACCCCTCCGAAAAAACAGTCCATGGAGGAACGAATCCGCGAGTGGCGGAAACAGCATGGAGGCAAGCGGGTCCGCGTTACGAAAAATACGAATCCCGCCGGGGGAACCGGTTCTTCCGCGCGGAGCCGCGAATTGGCGGGTATCGCGGATGACATCTCCGATATGATCGGCAACGGAGGTACCGCGGATTCCGGTGCCGGCGGAGTCTATGACCGCTACAATGCCATCCTGACCAATTACATTCAGACGCGCTGGCGTCCCTATAAACCTGATTCCATCGCCCTGCGCGGAACAAAACCGGTTGTCCAGTTGTCTTTTCTGATCGACGGTTCCGGCCGGATCCTGCGCAAGTCGATTGCGAAACGCTGCGGCATTCCCGCTGTGGATACCGCTGTGGAGTCTTTCCTGCGCAGCCTGACTGTTCTGCCGCCTCCGCCGGACCGCAAGCGGCAGACACTCACTCTCAACCTGGAGGTCGAGCCTGCGCGCGGCTTCTGACCGGAAGACCGGATGAAACTGAAAAGAGGAATATATGAACAATAGACGTTATCTGGAAGTGGTTTTCACCATTGGGCTTGTTGTGGTCGCTGTGATCGGATATGCGCTTGTTTCCGCGCTGGACCGGACCCGTTTTGAAATCGAAAAACTGCATTCCACGGTAAAGGAATTGAACGAGAAGATGGAATCCGGAGTGTATCGTCCGGCGGCGTCTTCCGCTGCTGTTTCCGCTTCCGCGGCAGTTCCTCTTGCCAACGCGGAGTTCTATGACCGGAACGCCGTCTTCGGGGATCGTTTCGTCACGTCGATCGCATCCGACACCAAGAATATGAACTATATCATCAACAACGAGGCGACGATCGGAACGATCTGGAGCAAGGCGATGGACTCTCTTGCCGAACTGAACTATCAGGATCTGAAGACGTTCGAACCGCAGCTGGCGGAGTCGTGGAGCATGTCTGACGACGGGCTGACCTATCGGATCAAGCTCCGGAAAGGGGTTCTCTGGCACGATTTCACCGATCCCGTGACGGGAAAAGTCTGGAAGGATGTGCCCGTTACCGCCGCGGATTTCAAATTCTATGTGGATGTCATCAAAAATCCGAAAGTGGATGCCGCTCCCGTCCGGACCTATCTTCAGGATCTGGAGAAAGTGAATGTCATCAATGATTACGAGTTCGAGGTCGTCTGGAGGAAAAAATATTTTCTTTCGCTGGATATGACGCTCGGGCTTCAGCCGCTTCCCCGTCATTTCTACCATGCGTATGAGGGTCCGTTTGATCCGGAGCGGTTCAATAACGACAACGAACGCAACCGGATCATCGTCGGCTGCGGTCCCTTCCGTTTCGTGAAGTGGGACAAGGGACGGCGCGTTCTGATGACCCGCTGGGAAAAGTATTACGGAAAGGCTCTTGGTGTTATGCCTGCGATCCGGGATCTCTCTTTCGACGTGATCCAGCATCCGAACACACGGCTTCAGGCATTGATTTCAAAGGATTTGGATGAGGCGGAGCTTCAGCCGGATCAATGGGTCAACCGGACCAATGTCCCCGCGTTCGGAAAGGACGGGTATCTGGAAAAAATCAAATTCCCGCAGCTTGCCTACAATTACCTCGGTTTCAATCTGACGAATCCGATTTTCAAAGATGCCGGAACCCGTGTCGCGCTGAGCCATCTTGTGAATCGCGAGCGCCTGGTGAAGGATGTATACCACGACCTTGCGCGTCCGGTCTCCGGTCCCTTCTTTCCCGACGGCGATGCTTATGACAAATCCATTCAGCCCTATCCCTTCTCGGTGGAAACGGCTAAGAAGATGCTCGCCGATGCCGGATGGAAGGATATCGACAACGACGGCATCCTTGAACGCGACGGCAGAAAACTCAAGTTCACCGTGATGTACCCGAATGCCGCTCCGACTTATCAGCGCATGCTCGCAATGATCAAGGAGGATATGGCGAAGGCGGGCGTGCAGATGGATTTGCTCGGACTCGAATGGTCGGTCTGTGTTCAGAGGCTCGAAAAGAAGCGGTTTGATGTCTGCGCACTCGGCTGGCTTGGCGGCATCAAGCCCGATCCGTATCAGATCTGGCATTCCAGTCAGGCGGATCTGGAGTCTTCCAGCAATCACATCCAGTTCAAAAATCCGGCAGCGGACAAGCTCATTGAGGAGCTTCGCGTTACCTTCGATCCGGAAAAGCGGAAAGCGCTTTATCATCGTTTCCATCGCCTGATTCATGAGGAGCAGCCGTATATCTTCCTCTTCTCCTCCTATTCCTTGAACGCGCTGAACAGCAGATACCGCAATGTCCGGGTATTCCCCCTGGGATACCAGATGAATATGTTCTGGACTCCGAAAGCGGAGCAGATGCGTGTGCCGGGAATTTAAAAGGAAACAGAGGCAGGGAAAACAATACCGCTCCAACTAGATAAGGTACTGTAAAGTCTTGGCGACTTTGATGTATTTAACGTTCAGAGGATGTTACCCTGCCTCCTGAGAGTACTTATACCATCATCCGCGGAAAAAGCAAGTGGAATGAACAAAAAAAATGGAAATGCGAAAAAAAGTATGTGCGGCGGTGATTCGCCGTAATGGTCGGACGCTGATCTGCAGCCGTCCGAAGGCGACAATTCTGGGCGATAAAATGGAGTTCCCCGGAGGAAAAGTCGAGCCGGGGGAGTCGTTGAACGAATGCATCGTCCGCGAACTGAAAGAGGAGCTGAATGCAGAGATCCTTCCGCTGGATGTGATTCATGAGATTGAGCACCCCTATCCCTCCGGTATCCTGAATATTCTTTTCATCCGTTGTCTTCTGTTGGATGACTCTAAGCTCGAACCACGGGATGGGCAAGAGTTTCGCT
>CALXMJ010000074.1 GCA_944389445.1 uncultured Victivallales bacterium
TGGGATTTCCTGAAAATCACACATGACTGCCACAGTGCCTATACCAACGGTCATGCGCTGTATTATCTTTTTCTGACCATGAGACTCCTCCGCGAGCGTGGAGAAGTCATTCCGGATCTTTGGCGGAAACGCGCATTGGATGTCGCGGAAAACGTGCTTGCGCTTCAGCGCTCGGATGGCTGCTGCGGCTATGCCTTCCGGACCGACCGTCGTGAAGTCGCTGATTTCGAAGGGTTTGCAGGCTGCTGGCTTGCCGCCGCCCTTGCCGCCGGATTCGAGTTCTGCGGAGACCGCCGCTATCTTGAGGCAGCCGGGCGAGCCGCTTCGTTCTATTTTGAAAGTGTCCGGAATTTGAATGTCTGCGGTACTCCGATGGATACCTGGAAGGCTCCCGATCAGGAGGGGAACCTTGCGTTCATGAAACTGACCCGGATACTTCACGAGGCAACGGGACAGAATGAATATCTTGTCATGCTGGAAGAAGCCGCGCATTATGAATATCTCTGGCGTTACGGTTTCCGGGCGGTTCCGGAGATCATGCCGCTGAAGGGCTCCTCCTGGAACTCCTGCGGCGGTTCGGTCACGAGTGTTTCCAATCCGCATATGCATCCGATGGGGGTGCTTGTCACCGGGGAGCTCTACTATCTTGCGGAAAAAACAGGAAACGAACTGCACAGAATGCGCGCGGAGGACGGCATGGCGTGGATCATGAATTCTCTGGAACTCTATCCGGAAACGACGGGATACGGGGTCTACGGGATCACAACCGAACGTTACTGCCCGAGCGACGGGCTTACCGATTTCCGCTATTCCGACGGCCGTCCCTCTTCCATGTGGCACTCCTACAACGGCTGGGCGGCGGCGAATGTCCTTGAGTCGCTTCTCTATATGACGGAACATCATCCCGATTTCAAACATTGAACAGAAAGGAAACAGCGATGAATTATGACAGATTCTGTGTGACACAGCGATCCATGCCCTTCTGGTGCGTGGGCAATCCCCTGAGCGATCCTTTCGGAGGGCCGGTTCTTGAGAAACTTGACTCTCTGACCGTGGCGGAACTCATTGCCGGCGCTGCCCGGGAGGGGCTGATCGAAGCGACCAGCTACCATGATGACGATCTCGTTCCCTGGAACCCGGATACTCCGGAAGACGATCTGGATCCATCCAGCGAAACGAGCCGGAAACTCCGCGCCATCAAACAGGTTCTCGACGAGGCTGGACTGGAAGTCAATTCCTCCATTTGCTCCCTTCACGGCAACCGCCTCTTCCGCGATGGCGGACTCTGCAATCCCGATCCGGAAATTCGCCGCCTGGCGCGCCTGAAAGTGGAGCGGACCCTGCGCATCGGACGCTTCTTCGGTGCGAAATATTACGTCTACTGGGTGGCTCGCGACGGTTTCGAGGTCCCTGTCCGCACCGACTGGGCGCATGTTTACGACTGGCTCGCCGACGGGCTCAATCATGTGACGGACTACATTCATGAACAGAATATGACAAACTACATCGGCGCGACGGTCGAACCGAAACCCAATGAGCCTCGCGGACAGATGTTCCTTCCGACCAGCGGCCATGCGGTCGGCTTTATCAACGGCAGGCTCCGGGAGAAAGAGTTCTGGGGCGTGAATCCGGAACTCCTTCAGCATGAGAGCATGTGCCTGCTGAACGCGGTCATGACCGTCAGCTATCTCTGCAGCATGAACAAGCTCAAATTCCTCCATTTCGGTTCGCAGATCAAAGCGCAGTTCGATAACGATTTCCCGCCGCTCATCGGTCCGGAGGGGCTGAAGGAGACCGTATTCATGTTCAAGGCGCTGAACGATATCGGATGGAAAGGAGTTGTCGAATATGATTGCCACATGCTCCGGGCGGAGGGCGATCCCGGTGATCCGCTGGAGTGCCGTCGGCAGTTTATCCGCGACTGTGCGGAAGCTCTGGACATTGCGCTTGCGCTTGCCGCCAGAATCCGGACTTCCGAACCCGGCATCGGCCATGCCGCGGCGGACCTTGCCTCCATCCGTCAGATGTGCGCTCTGTGACGAGGTGAAACCATGGAGCTGTTTCTCGGAATCGACGTCGGCACGCAGAGTGTCAAATGCATTGTGATCGACTGTGACTCAGGACGGATTGCCGCGGAGAGTTCGGTAAATTTCGGACGCGATCTCCCGCAATATGCTTCGCCGAACGGGTTCCTGCAAAATGAAAATCCGCTGATTCGGCAGGCAGATTCCCTGATGTGGCTGGATGCGCTGGAACTGGCGTTCCGCCATCTTGCCGGTTCCGGGATTCCGCTTTCCGCTGTCCGCGGCATTTCCGGTTCCGGGCAGCAGCATGGAACGGTTTATCTTTCAGGAAAAATATCCAGTTTGAATTCGAAGAGTTCTCCAGCGGAACAGATTCGCCCGAAACTTGCCCGTTCCCGTTCCCCGATCTGGATGGACCGTTCCACGGCAGGCGAATGCCGGGAACTGGATGCGCGTTTCGGGGAACGGCTTCGGCGCGACACCGGCAGTCCGGCGGTTGAACGGTTTTCCGGTCCTCAGATACGCAAATTTGCAAAAGAGGATCCCGACGCCTATCGGCGGACCGAAAGGATCCATCTGGTGAGTTCGTTTCTCTGCTCTGTTCTCTGCGGATCGGATGCTCCGATCGACTTCGGCGACGGCGCGGGAATGAACCTCCTGAATCTGAATACGTTGCGCTGGGACGGGGAAATCGCGGAGTTTACTGCGCCCGGGCTGGAGAAAAAACTGCCGCCGGTGCTGCCGTCGTGTTCGATTGCGGGGGCTCTTGATCCGTATTTTGCGAAATACGGGTTTGAAGCCGGTATTCCGGTTGTCGTTTGGTCGGGGGATAATCCGAACAGTCTGGTCGGAGTCGGTGCGGCGGAAAGCGGATGTGTCGGAATCAGTCTCGGAACCAGCGATACGCTGTTTGCGCCGATGCGTCGATTCAAAACCGATCCCGATGGATGCGGACATGTTTTCGGGAATCCGGCGGGTGGTTTCATGAGTCTGATCTGTTTCTCGAACGGTTCTCTGGCACGGGAGAAAGTCCGGGAATCTCTGAACGTTTCATGGGAGTTTTTCGATCATGACGCATGCGCGCGGACTCCGGCGGGAAACGGCGGGCGGCTGATCCTGCCGTATTTTGAACCGGAAAGCACACCGCTTGTCCTTTCTCCGCGGGTCTGCCGGAATTACCGGGAGGCATCCGCTGCGGAGGAGGTGCGTGCGCTCCTCGAATCGCAGGCATTGTCGCTGAGACTCCATTCGGAATGGCTCGGAGAGAAATTCCACCGGATCCGGCTGACCGGCGGAGCATCCGGATCGGAAGGTTTCCGGCAGATTCTTGCCGATGTTTTTCAGGCGGAGGTCGAAACCATTTCCGTTACGAATTCCGCCGGACTCGGTGCCGCGATCCGTGCGGCAAACACTGTGGCGGGGATTCCTCTGGAACGTCTCTATGCTCTTTTCTGCCGTCCGGAGAAAAAAATCTCTCCGAATCCGGAGAACCGCATTCTTTATGATGATCTTCTGGAACGCTTCCGGAGCTTTGAAAAAAGCGCCCTGATTTCCTGATGCAGTATCCTTTCCGAAACATGAAAACGGAATATTTCTGATATTTTTCTTGAAAAATATTTAATTATTTTTCAGAAAACATCTTGACTTTTCAAGCATTTTATATTATAATATAAAAAAGAAAATGGAGTTTCAGAGATGTCAATTTTAGATATAGCCAGGGATGCCAATGTCAGTGTGAGTACGGTTTCGCGTTATTTCAATCGTCCGGAGCTGTTGTCTCCGGAGATTGCGGCGAAGATCGAGGATATTGTTTCGAAGCGGAATTATCGTCCGCGGATTGTCCGTCCCGGTCCGAAGGCGAACGGCCGGATCGGGATTCGGAGCGGAGTGATTGCTCTGGTTTCGCTGACGGATTACTCTCCTGCGGACATGTGGCGGATGCCGATTCTGCCTCTGCTGATCGGAAGTGTCCAGGCGACTCTGCTGCGCAAACAGCTTTCACTGTTTCTCGGACATCTGGATTTGAACGGAAGACTTCCGGATTGTGTTTCACCGCGTCGTTGTGACGGAGTGATCTTTTTTTCGAAACCGCATGATCCGGAACTTCTGGCCCGGTTTAAGAAAAGTATTCCGGATCTTCCGGCGGTCTGGTGTTTCCGCGAACATGCGGATGACGAGGGACGCTTCGATCATATCTTTTATGACAACTCTGCGGTTGGTGTGATCGCCGCGGATTATCTTGCCTCGCGCGGACACCGCAAAGTGGCGCTTTTTAATCTGGATTCCACTCATACGGCTTATCCGGAGCGGGAGCGTTCTTTTCTCAGCCGGGCAGCCGAGCTCGGAATGGAATGCAGGCATTTTGCGGCTTCGGAGGAGACCGGTTTCAATCGCAAGGCATACGCAACCCTTGCCCGGAGATTCATTCAGGAAGGGGAGGGGGTCACCGGGGCGTTTTTCTGCGCGGATCAGGATATGCTCGGCATCTATACCGAACTCCTGGCGGCGGGATACCATGCCAAAAAACTGGATATGATCGGGTGCAATGGTGATGAAACCATTCTGCAGTATATTGATCCGCGTCCTGCGACGATCGACATCAAAGTGGCACAGATCGGGCAGATGGCTGTGGATCAGCTGATGCGCCGTATCAACGGCGATATCGTCGGAGCCGCCAGTGAAATTTTTGTGAAGCCGGAATTGATAAAAGGAGAGTAAAATGTCTGATGCAATTAAAAATATAAAGGAGATGAAGATGAGACAAGTAACGGGAAAGAGGTATTTCTCTGAGGGAATCAATTTCACTTTGATTGAGCTGCTTGTTGTGATTGCAATTATTGCGATCCTTGCGGCGATGCTGCTGCCGGCGCTGAACAAGGCCAGACAGACGGCAAACAAGGTCACCTGTCTGAACAATCTGAAATCCATCGGGACATACGCCAATATGTACGGAGCGGATTTCGACGACTATCTTCTGCCCTGGGTTCCGAATCCTGCCCAGAAGAATCCCTGGAGTACGATTCTTTTTCAGTCTTATATGGGCGGAAAAAACGCCTACGATACCAGGGGAGTGAAGGGGGCGATGATTTTTCATTGTCCATCTGATCCGTTGCGGATGACGAAGACCGAAGGCATCTACGCGCGTTCCTATTCCTACAATACGGCGACGAAATACACGTCTCCCTACGGTTATCTTTCCGACTGGACCAGCACGGATGTTTACATCAATAAATTTTCTGCAATCAAGTCCGCTTCCCGCGTGATTCTGATTGCAGAGCATCCGAATCAGACGCCGGATCACTCCTTTGTGGATCAGTACAGTTATTCGAATGTGTCCAGTCCTTCGAATCAGCAGGAGAATGTTCCCGGAGGTTCAGGTTCCAAGACTGTGTTCAGCACTGTGACTACACATGATACCTATTGGAATTACCTGTTTGTCGATGGCCATGCTGCGGCGCACCGTCCGCTTGATACGGTCGGAATTGGAACAACGGAGACTCCGCGCGGTTTCTGGACCGTCATGGATGGCGACTGATTCGGAAAGGAGAAGAAAACAATGCTGTACTTATCCGACTGGCTTGTCATTGCGTTTTATCTTCTCTTCATGCTGGCGCTCGGACCTGTTTTCAAGTCCTTCAGCCGCAACGCGAGCGACTTCTTCCGCGGCGGCGGGAACATGGCTTGGTGGATTGCCGCCAGCATGTTCATGACCGGTTTTTCCGCGTGGACCTATACAGGAGCGGCGGGGAAAATCTATCATGCGGGACTTTTCTTCCTGACTCTGCCGATTGCGAACTTCTGCGGAACTCTTTTCACAGTCTTCTTTACCGCGCACAAGTTCCGGCAGATGCGGGTGATCACGGGAGCCGAGGCGGTCCGGAACCGCTTCGGACGAATCAACGAACAGGTTATCACGTGGCTGCCGATGCCGTTCAATATTCTGTTCGGCGGGATTTCCCTCTATACGATTGCTCTTTTCATGAGCTGTATCTTCCCGAATGAACTGCAATGGCTGAATGAAGGAGCCTTCCATGAGTTTGCTTCTTCGCTGGGGCTGGACGGGGGAATGCTTTTCCTGATCGCTGTCCTGAGCATAATCATTGTGGTGATGACGATGCTGGGCGGATCATGGGCGGCGACGGCGGGCGACTTTGTCCAGATGCTGATTCTGGTGGTGGCCTCGCTGGCGGTGGTCGGACTGGTTCTCTATACGGATGACCTTGGCGGAAGTGGCAAGTCGATCGGCGGTTTTTCCGGTCTTTTCGCCGCGGTCAAGGCGAAACCGGGACTGATCGACTGGAACGAATTCAGCCGCTGGTGGATTCTGCTGCCGTATCTGATTACGCTGATTTTGAATCAGACGATTCTGGCGAACAGTCTTGCCTCCGGCGCTTCGCGGTTCGTCTTTGTGAAGACAGGGAAGGATGCGCGGAAGATCTGTGCGATCTCCTGGCTGGCGGCTTTGCCGCACACTTTCATTGTGATGATTCCGCCGCTTGCATGCGCGGTGCTGTTCACTCTGCCGGAACTGCATGCGCTTTATCCGAAACTGGCGAATCCTCAGGAGGCAAGTTTTATTCATGTTGCCTCGCTGGCACTTCCGCACGGGCTGCTCGGTCTGCTGGTCTGCGGAATCTTTGCGGCGACTCTGACAAGCATGAATTCCGGATTGAATTCGACAAGCGGTTCGATTATCCGCAACATCTATCTGCCGCTGATCAATCCCCATGCGTCGGAGGAGCGGCAGGTCTGGCTGGGACGTGTCTTTACCGTTGTGCTTGGAGTTCTGTATGCGCTGGTGGCGGTCTTTTTCTCCACGCTGAAATCCCTTCCGCTTTATGAACTTGTGCTGATTTCCGCGACCTGCACGGGAATTCCGCAGGCGGTTCCGATGATGCTCGGCATGTTCCACAAGAAAGCGCCCGACTGGTCCGCCTGGAGCACGCTGGCGGTCGGTTTTGCCGCTTCCCTGCTTCTGGTGTTTGTGCTGAGCAAGGAGAATCTCGCACAGTGGTTCGCCGCATACAATCTTTCCGGAAGCGAGCTGAACGATCTGAAGCTGGCGATTACCACGGGAATTCTGATCCTGGTCTGTGTCGCCTGGTTCTACGGAACGATGCTCGTCCCGCTGAAACGGACGCGCGAAGAGGAGGAGCGGGTCAACCGTTTCTTCGACGATATGAACCGTCCGATTGATCCGGAAAAGGAGTGTTCCGGAGCGGAATACAACAGCGATGAACGGCAGTTCTATACGATCGGAATGCTGGCGCTGGTCTATGGCATTTCCATCCTTCTTCTGCTGATCTTTGACAACGCTCCCGCCGGACGATTGGCGATTCTCCTGTGCGGCGGTTTTGTCGCCGGACTCGGCGCCTGGCTGATTCACTGTGGAAGAAAAACGAAAAAACGGAAACTCGCGGAACAAGGAACTCTTCCGGAATCCGCGCTCGCAATGGAAAGGGAAAACGTATGAAAACTGGATTGTTCGGATTTGCGTCGGGTGCTCTGCTTCTGCTTACCGCCCCGCTTGCGGCGATGGATATCATCAAGGCGGAAGTCGGCTGTGAAAACAGCTGGCTGGATGCGACGGAGACATTCAAAAAGGCGAAAGTCAGCGATGATTTCTACTGCGGCTGGTTCAATGCCGCAACCATGGCGGGAAAGGATCCCGCCCGGGGAAAACTCAAACAGATTGTCGTGACCTATCGCGACAACGACGGTTCCGTGCAGAAAAGAATCCTGGAAGAGAAAACCTTTGCCGCCGTCGCCGCGAACACTCCCGGCCCGACGGAGAAATTCACGCTCGGACGCGCCTTCTGGGGCGATCGGAAACATTTTGTCGAAGTGACCGGAAAACTTGCGGAGATCATCCGCGGCGGAAAGAGTGTTTCCCTGACCAACGGAACTCTTGGGGTTGCGGATCCGCTTCCCGGGAAAACGAAATATCTGATCGTCCTCTATTCCATCGGAGGCGGACAGTATGTCGATTCCTTCAAGGAGCGTTCGAAATTCAAAGGCTCGATGATCGACGGTTCGTTCGATCCGATTCCTCTGGCAAAAGAGATTCGCTCTCCCTTCCGGGGCATGGAGCTCGACAAGGCGGTATGGCAGTGGTCCATTGACATTCCCGGGGCGGTCAGTCATGAGACGGGCAAACCCTCCAAAGCCTTCCTCTACATTCCGTCGGAAACGAAACAGCTCCGCGGAGTTGTCATCGGACAGTTCAACATGCTGGAGCGTCCCATTATGGAACACCCGAAATTCCGGGAATACATGCGGAAACTCCATTACGGATGCATCTGGATCGCTCCGACCTATTTTTCCGGAAAACCGTGGAACGGAAATCTGGATCCGCACAACCCGAAGCATACGAAACCGCTGGATGCCATGTTCCAGAAACTTGCGGATGTATCCGGATATAAAGAACTTGCGACGATTCCTTTTGTCGGGATCGGGCACTCCGCCATGGCGGATTTCCCCTATCAGCTCGCCGCCTGGAGGCCGGAGCGCACCATTGCCGGAATCTCTTACGACGGCACCTCTCCGGGGCTGACACACGACCGCCGTCTCGGAGGAAATCCCACAATTACGCTTGACGATCTCAAACGAATGGAGGGAATTCCCTTTCTTCAGCGGACCGGCGGATTCGGCAAAACCGGAAACGACCGTCCTCTGATTGTGCGCAGCCGGATGCCGGGCATCGTCCTGACGGAAATTTCCGATCCCGGATCAACCCACTTCGATATAAATGACAACATCATCGAATATATGGGACGTTATCTGCTCAAGGCGGACAAGGCCCGCGGGGTCGGGACCCTTCCGCTGAAGAAGGTTTCCGTTTCCGACGGCTGGTACATTGATTTCTGGCAGGGCGACAATCCGCCTCGTGTTTCCGCCGCTCCCGTCGGCAAATTCAAGCCCGCCGGAACCGGACGCTGGGGCGCGGAATGCAACTGGGTCTTCGATGCCGAACATGCAAAATTCCACGAGGCGCATGAAGCCCTCTATCGCGGAAAGATGAGGCAGGAGCTCGCTTATATCCAGAACGGAAAAATCCTTCCCCGGCGAGGCGATCATTTCCAGGTTCATCCGAAGTTCATTCCCGAAAAAGATGGGCTCTGCTTCAAACTCAAAGGCGGATTTGCGGATTCCCTCGCGGAAAAGAACGGGAAGGTCAGAACCGGACTCGTTCATGGGAACGATCCGGAAAATGTGAAGATATATCCTTCTTCCGGTCCGGCTCTCCGGATCGACGATGAAACCGTGGCGGTGCGGTTCGACCGTTTCGGATTCAACAAAAGCCGTCGCTCGCATACGTTTTCGTTCAATGCGATTCATCCCGGCGACAGCAAGTTCCGCCGTTCCGTTCTCCAGTCCGAGATGGGGGTCCCGAGTTCCAATGTATGGGGAATCCGGCAGTTCATCACGTTCCCCGAACTCAAGGATGTGAAGGAGGGGACGGAACGCGTTCCCCTGAAAGCGGTCTGCAACACGGGCATGCCGGTGGAGTATTTTGTGGATCACGGTCCCGCCTGGATCAAGGACGGGGAACTGATCCTGACAAAAATCCCGGCAGGCGCGAAATATCCCGTGGAAGTGAAGGTTACCGCGTGGCAGTACGGGACTTCCGGAAATCCGAAACTCCGGAGCGCGAAACCGGTTGTCCGTACTTTCCACATCATTAAAAAGTGAGGGTCTCCATGGTGAAAAAGCTTTGTCTTGCATTCCTGCTGGGGGGCGTATGTTTCGCCGCAGGAAACGCCGCCGAATTGAAACGGAACGATTCCGCAGCCGTCTCTCTCCGCGAACCTGCGACTCTGACCGCGCCGAAAGGCCCCCGCGGATGGTACTGGCACGGGCTTGTCCAGAAGCACGATTCCGCATGGAATCTGCGTGACGATGTCTATGCGCTGGGCTTTGAGGCCCGCAATACCGGAAAGACTCCGTTCAACGGCACAGCGACCCTGTCGCTGGCGGAAGGGCAGGGGCGGCGCGACCGGCTGGAACGTTCGAGCGCATCGTTCCGAATTCCGCCCTCAGGAAAATGGCAGGAGGTCGAACTGCCGATTGCTTCTTTCGATTACGCTCGCGGAGAGGAATATTTTCTGAAATTCATCTCCCGGATTACTCTTTCCGGAACAGGCGGGGAAACGGAGGTCCGCAACTTCCGTTTTGTCGAAGCTCCGCTGGTCAAAGTGACCGCTCCGGTCCGTTCGAAAGCCGCCGAAAACGGCGTCGCGGAATATGAGTTCACGGTCAAAAATGTGACCCCTCATCCGCAGAACCTCCGTCTGACCATTCCGAAACGCGGCTGGGAGGGGATGATTTCCCGTCTGTCGCACGATATGCTGGAACTTGATCCTGGTAAATCCGCCTCCGTGAAGCTTTCCGTGAAAGTACCGGCGAAGCTCCCTTCCGGAGCGCATGAGGCAACCACGGTGAAGATCGCCTCCGCATCTCCCGGCTTTGCTCCTGCGACTCTGGAGTTCATCACAGTTCAGCGCGTTCCTTCCCCGTTCCTGCTGCGCGATGCCGCCGGATGGCGGGAGGTCGCGGAAAATGTGCGGAAATACGACTGGGCGAAACGGGAATTCGAGAAATTGAAAAAGCTCGCGGATTCCTGGACTCCTCCGGCGAAATCCGGCGTGATGTCCGATCAGGGCACCATGGGAGTCGTCCGCACCCGTTACGAGGAGAAGTTCCGCGCCTGTCTGATGCTTTATCAGCTGACCGGAAAAGAGGAGTAAGCATCGTTGCATAAATTTCTATATCAATAAATTCCAGATACCCAGCCCGACATTGAGAGGCGTTGCCAAGCGTCCGTTGATT